>JAZNUZ010000033.1:0-3750 GCA_045592605.1 Acutalibacteraceae bacterium | reverse complement strand
GGATGAAAAAATTAATTATTCTTCTTCGCCTGATTCTTCAGTGATCTCCTCTACGGGAGCTTCCACTACTTCTTCAGCAACTACTTCTTCAGCTTTTGCTGCCTTTTTCTTATTTTTCTTCTTTTTCTTGTTGCCCATTACAATTACAAGTACTACAACAACAATGATTATGAGAAGAATGAAACCGCCGGCAACAGCCAATACAATAATCAACAATCCGCTGTTAGAGCCAGAGTTATTCTGGTTAGCAGTATTATTATTGTTATTGTTATTGTTGTTATTTGAGTTCGGCTTTTTATTGCCAGACTGACTGCTGTTACCACTGGGTTTACTGGTATCAGGATCTTCATCATCGGGTTCGCTGGTATCGGGTTCATTGTCACCAGGCTCATTGTCATCGGGTTCGCTGGTATCGGGTTCATCGTCACCAGGCTCATCGTCATCGGGTTCGTTGTTGCCGGGTGTACTATCCATAACATTCTGGGTAGGCTTATAGATACCCTTTTCTTCAATATCCTGCTGATAGCTTTCAAAGAACTCGGCATCCTTACCGATGAAACGGCAGTTAACATCCTTATCCTTCATATATTCATTGAAATAATCTTCAACGGTGGAATCCTTTTCGGCATAAACCTTAACTTCACCCGTAGCCATCGGATGACGGTAAACGAGCGGACCCATGCCGTCATCAACTGTTATATTGTTAACTTCATCTCGCGCACCAACCATCGCGTGTTTACCAACAACGTCAACTTCGCAATCAGGATTGATTATGTAGATTTCACAGGTTTTAACACTTGTGTACAAGCCGCCGTATACGTAACTGCCAATCTTATAAACAGATTGAGGGAATACAAGTTTTGCGAATTTGCCCTTAAGCGCACCTGTATCAACCTCTTCAACACCTTCGGAAATAACTACATCAAGACACTCGTGGCTGATAAAGTCAGGCGGAACGACTTTAAGCTGTGCCGGAATTACAATCTGTGTAATGCCTGTAGAACGAAAAGCAGAATAACCTACTTCCTTAAGTGAATACGGAAGAGAAACTTCCATAAGGTTTGTACATTCTTCGAACGCTTCAGTACCGAAAGTTTCGATGCCTTCGCAAATTACAACACTTGTAATATCCGAATTCATAGCAAATGCACGTGAATCGATACCGGTAATGGGGTTACCATCAGCATCAACAGATGGAACAACAACATCGCCGCCAGCGCCGAGATATTCAACGATTATACCATCTTCGCTGATCCAGAAGTCATCATAGTTAATGTCAGACGCTGATGTCGGGAATGCTGAAATCAAGCAACAAGAAACCAACAAGAGCATAACTACAAGACTTGCTAATAGTTTTTTCATAACAAATTTCTCCTTTTACTTTTATTGTATGTTAATAATAACACAACAACCCAACAAATGCAACAATTATTTTAATAAATTACACAATTTTTTTATAACTTCTGCTGCCGCCGTCATCCCTGCCGCCGCGGGAACAAAAACGGCACTTGCGGGTGAATGGCGACCATCACTCTCAGACGCAATAATACTGCGCTGAATTTCGGTAGAATAGACAACAGTCAGACCCTTTACACCCCTACTTTTTAATTCCCTTCTCATAACACGTGCTAAGGGGCAGTTCTTTGTTTTATAAATATCTGTTACTTCTATAGCCGTCGGGTCAAGTTTATTACCCGTACCCATAACCGAGATTATCGGAACACCCAATTTTTCTGCACGGACCGCAAGTTCTATTTTTGATGTTACGGTATCTATGGCATCTATAACAAAGTCATATTTTGATAAATCCACTTTGTCCGCATTCCTAGGCAGATAAAACATTTTATGGCCGACTATGTTTATGTTTTTATTTATCTGTTTTGCGCGGCGGGTTGCCGCATCGACCTTATCGTTGCCGAGTTCATCATCGACCGCTATAATCTGTCGGTTAAAATTGGTGATATCAACTGTATCGGAATCGTACACATCTATATTACCTACACCGCTTCTCACCAGTGCTTCAAGCGCATACGAGCCCACGCCACCAACACCGAAAAGCGCTATGTGACAATCATTTAATCTTTTAAGGTTTTCTTCGCCTAAAAGACAAGAAGTTCTTGAAAACTTTTCACTCATAATCATTCACCGAAATACCGAAGTAATGACGGTATCTCACTTTCAAAGTTAACTCCGTAGCGGCGCTCGGGATTTTCTCTCAAGGTGGCGTTTATACTGTCATATGTAAACCTTACTGCAATTTCGGTGGCAGACGTAAGGCTTCGCCCCTTTATAATACCCGCTGTGAGCACACTTGCAAAGACATCGCCCGTACCGTGAAATACTGCGTTTATCTTATCGCTCATTATATAATTATACTTTTCACCATCAAAGCAAACTGCTCCAAGTCTTTTTTCATCAAAATATACACCCGTGAGCACTATTTTTGCATTGGTTATATCATATAGTTTATATACGATTTTCTCTATATATTCCTTTGTATAGGGACCATCGGTATAATCTTCGCCAAGCATTAAGACCGCTTCCGTAATATTAGGTACTATTATATCCGCCCGACAGCAAAGTTTTAGCATTTCTTTTGGGAAGTCATCGGGAAAACCCGCATAAAGTCTTCCGTTGTCTGCCATAGCGGGATCGCATATCACAAGAGACTTTTCGTCCTTTAAAAGTTCTATTGATTTAATAACTATATCTATCTGTTCTTTACTACCGAGATACCCTGTATAAAAAGCATCAAACCGTAGGTCATTTTTCTTCCAATGCTCTGCTATAGGTAAAATATCTTCTGTTAAATCGCGAAAGGTATAGTTTGTAAAACCACCTGTATGGGTTGACAAAACGGCGGTCGGGATTACGGCAGTTTCAATACCTGCGGCAGAAATAAGCGGTAGTGCTACCGTTAAAGAACATTTACCGAAACCCGATATATCGTGGACTGCCGCTATTCTCTTTTGCATTACCTACCGACTCCCTTTCTTTTACAAATAGTTTTAAGTATACATATATCACAGTGCGGTTTTCTCGCTGTACAGATTTCTCTGCCGAAAAGTACCGCACGGTGACAAAAATCACTCGATTCGTGTGATGGCAACAATTTCCGCATCTCATTTTCTACCTTTAGCGGATTATTTGTATCAACAAACCCAAGTCGATTGCAAATCCTTATAAAATGAGTATCGGTTACAACTGCCGCCTTTTTGTATATATCTCCGCATATAAGATTGGCGGTTTTTCTGCCAACACCCGAAAGACTTGTTAAGTCTTCAATATTATCGGGCACGACACCGCCAAAATCTGTTATGAGTTTTTTAGAAATCTCTATTAAATCCCGTGCTTTTGTCTTATAAAGGCCGCAGGTTTTAATAAGTTCTTCTATTTGCTTTATGGTGGCCGTACTCATACTCTCGGCATCGGGGTACACCTTAAATAATTCGGGTGTCACCATATTGACACGCGCATCGGTACACTGTGCGGAAAGGCGCGTGGCTATAAGCAACTGAAACGGCGTTTCATAGTCAAGCGAACACTCGGCTACCGGGTATTTTTGCTTTAAAAGGTCTACTGCCGCCGTGACACGTTGTTTTTTTGTCATTTAGTTAAATCTCCGAGTTTTAAATCGTTAGGTTTAATCCAACCGAGTTTTCTCATAGCTTCTGCTATACCAAGGCTCAAAGCGGCAGGTAAAATAAACTGCATAACCAGAATTTCGATAATTGCAAGACCTGCAGCCAT
>JAZNUZ010000032.1:0-2396 GCA_045592605.1 Acutalibacteraceae bacterium | reverse complement strand
GCAACCTTTACCATAGCAGGACGGATGACTGTATCTCCAATCTTATAGCCCTGTTGTAAAACTTCTGCAACAACATTTTCTTCTAAATTCTCATCTTCTGTATGCATTACTGCATCGTGTAATGATGGGTCGAATTTATCGCCCTGTTTTGCAAGTGGCACAATGCCGATACTTTCCGACAGAGATAAAAACTGCTTTACTATAAGCTCTATACCCTTAATATACTCAGGGCTTCCGTTATCCATTCCAACGGTTCTGCCTATATTATCGATAACGGGTAACAGTTTTTTCACGACATCTGCTTTAGCATATTCACCCACGCTTAATTTTTCGCGCTCGGTTCTTTTTTTATAGTTATCAAATTCCGCCGCAGTGCGAAGCAATAAATTATGCTCTTCTTCGAGTTTTAAGTTTAAAGCCTTTATTTCTTCATCCTTTTTATTTTTTCTCGGCTTCTTTTCCTGTTCTTCCATTTTTACAGCTCCTCCATATTTCTAAAGGTTTCGGTGAGTAGAGAGTCCATTCGTTTGGCGGTATATTCTATGCTCGGAATAATCTGCTCATACGACATTCTCGTAGGACCTATAACACCCACACAACCCGTGTTTTTTTCACCTGCATTGTATTTAGCAAATATAATGCTTGATGGCTCAAGTACGCTATACACCGTATCTTTGCCGAAAATAACACCCACGCGCGATGTATCATCTGTTAGAATAGACATCAGTACATCTCGGCTTTCGAGCAGTGAGATTATTTTATCGGCATCCCTTTTTTCAAGCCCCATGGTAAATAGGTTGGTCTGCCCAGCCATACTGACATTGGTATTATTTATATCACTAATCATATCAAACAGACTTGATAAAAGGGGCATAAGTGATAAAGCATCAATTCCCGCCGCTATGTAAATGCTCTGTTGCGCTGCGGGTGATAATTCTTCAAGACTGCGTTTTAAAATTTTGTCACCGACTAATTTATCGAATCTTGAGATAAACTCCGCATCGAGAACGGTCGGCACCGACACAAGTCGGCTACGTGAACGGCCATCGGTTGTAATTAATATGAGCATTGCCGAACGGCTTCCCATCTTAAACAGTTCCACACGCTTAACACTCGGTCCCTTTGCCGATATGTTAGCAACAAGACTTGGCAGACCTGTTATCTCGCTTAAAACCTTACATGCCATATTAGGCATTTTCTCGGGGTCACAGTTTGTAGGGGACAGCGCCGCATCAATATACTGTTTATGCTCGGGGTTTACCGCATCGTGATTCATAAGAGATTCGACATACAGTTTATATCCAAGTGCGGTAGGTACGCGCCCTGCTGAAGTATGCGGTTGCTCAAGAAAACCCATATCGCAAAGCGCACTCATCTCATTTCTGAGCGTAGCGCTTGATGGCGCATTTTCCAGAATATCACAAAGGATTTTTGAGCCAATCGGCTCGCCTGAAGCGATATGCAGCCTTACGATAGCTGAAAGTATCGCCCTTTTTCTCTGGCTTAATTCCAAATCCGCACCACCCTTCTTTAGAATTAGCACTCTGCAATCACGAGTGCTAACATTTTTTATTATAACCAAAATTTCACAGATGTCAATACTTTTTGAAAATTTTCTTTGACTTTAACTGACCTTTAAATTATAACGCCCGTATATTTTCCTAAAAACCGTGCAAAATACCTTAAAAGAAGGTGTTTATTATTAAAAAAATATTAAGTGTTTTACTCGTTTTCTCGGTTTTTCTATTTAGCCTTTCCCCTTTTTGCTCCGCCTTTTCTAAATTCGGCTCACGTGGTGAAGAAGTAAGGGCTATACAAATAAAATTGTCTTCTCTCGGTTACTATAACGGTAGCATTGATGGTATATACGGTTCCGCTACCGAAAAAGCAGTTCGACAGTTTCAGTACGATAACTCCCTTGTGGCAGATGGGATTGCGGGAGACAAAACCTTAGCGGCTCTTGGCATCAGTAACACCGATGGTGGTTATTCTTCTGCCGACTATCTCTTACTTGCCCGACTTATTTCTGCCGAAGCGCGCGGAGAAAGTTATTTAGGACAGGTGGCAGTCGGCGCCGTAGTGCTTAACCGCGTAGAGCACCCTTCCTTCCCTGATACAATTTCGGGCGTTATATATGAAAGGGGCGCATTTTCCTGTCTGTATGACGGACAATTTGATAAGCCCGTAAGTGAACAGGCCTACTCGGCCGCACGTGATGCGCTAAACGGTATGGACCCGAGCGGCGGCGCTATTTACTACTTCAATCCTAAAACCGCCACAAACAAGTGGATTTGGTCGCGACCCGCCATAACCACCATTGGTAACCACATATTTTGCGCATAAAAAAGAGAGAGCTGTTGCCCAACTTCCCATAAGGATGTTGGGCAGTTTTATTC
>JAZNUZ010000031.1:0-1801 GCA_045592605.1 Acutalibacteraceae bacterium | reverse complement strand
GGGTGGTGTTACTTAAATTACGTACCCAGCCCCATGCGGTTTCGCTTTCGGCATTCCAATAGCTCGAGAAATATGTCTGCCATTCGCTCGCATCATAGCCGTCAGCATTAAGTGTTTCGTTAACAAGTACGAAATCATAATCGCCTTCATTGTTTACAAAAACATAAACAGGTCTTGAAATTGTTGCGCCTGCATTTTCATAGGAAACCATAAACTTGGTTGTTCCAAGTTCTGTGGCGTAGAGCATTTTGCCCACCAATTTTGCTGATGAGCCACTTTCTATCGCCCAGTTGAGTTCCGCGCCCGTCTTAACGGCACCGCCGGGGAACTGGATTTCCAATTCATCAAGCCTTACTACCTTGTCTTTGAACATAGGTATTGCAGGTGAGCCGTCCGATACAAAGTACGGGTCAGCTGCCTGTGCAACGGGCTCAGCAAATGCCGACATCATTACGGTGAGTGAACTCAAAATTACCGCAAGTGCCAGTATTACTGAAACGGTTTTCTTGGAAATTCGCTTGAAAACTGATTTCATAAGATACTACCTCCGTAGTATATTTATACATTATATATGCTACCACTAACGAAACAAAAAGTCAACCGTTATATACCCCGGAAAAATTAAAGTTTTATAATTTTTTAAAGCTAAAAGGAAGTTTTGCAAAAGCAAAACTTCCTTTTAAATTAATACTTATTTCCCTTCCACAAACAAACCGCCAACCACCGTATTTGTTCCTTCAAGGAATTCTATTGTTACTGTATGTTCCTTATCTTCCAAGTCTTGTGTCATAATATAACCCTGCGGATGAGCATAAGTGCCTCCGATTGTATACTTAACCCACTGTCCATCATCAATTTTATAACGCATAGGAATTTCTTTGTTGTCCTGAATATCTAAAAGTATTCCAAGCGCTATGCCTGAAAATTTTGCGGTGACAGTTGCCGTGCCCGACACTTTCAATGAGTTGTCTGTTATGTTCTCGCCCTTTACAGAAAGCGAAGTTCCGTAAAGATTCACCCTTACTGCTTTATCAACCACTTCGGCGCTACCCGAAACCGTTAATTTGTCTGCCGTAATAATTTCGGGGTTATCAATAAGATTGCTATTTATAGTTGTCGGCGCATTGGTTTTATAATCGAAAAGCGACCAATTTTTAATTTCAACGTTAAGATTTTCTTCAAGAACAGGTTTTATTGCATCGAAATACACGCCATAACCTATATGACTCGGGTGCAAATCATCAACTGTATAGTAGAATTTTCCGCTTGTTTCCTTCGTAACGCCCCACTTTTCGTGCTTAGCCTTACGAAGCGGTGAGCCTACATCAATAAACGGGATATTGTACTTCTCTCCTACTTCTTTATACGCTTTAATCGACTCATTCTTATAAGCAACCTGAGTTGAAATAAATACTATTTCTGCATACGGGTTGGCATCCCACACTGTGTGGATTAAGGACTCTATCTGTAAGGTTAACTTATCCTTTTTAAGAGATGTTGAGTCATTTGTGGTATATTCTATAAAAACAAGGTCGGGCATATCGTGACCATTAGTGTTCATTAAATTCTTTTCAATTCTGAAAAGACCAAAATTTGTAGCAGTATCCGAAACACCCGCGTTTACGGTTTCAATAGTGGTGCCCGGATAAGTTTCTTTAAACCAATTCGAAATACGGTTTACATACGAGAGATTAATGTCGCCCCTTTCACCGCCGCATATTTGCGTTGCGCTTGCGCCATAGGTGATAGAGCCGCCGATATATCCTATTGTAAGTTTCTTTTCAACGGCTAAAAGTTTATA
>JAZNUZ010000030.1:0-3833 GCA_045592605.1 Acutalibacteraceae bacterium | reverse complement strand
TCTTTAAGGACTTTATAACAAACCAACAAGCAGATGTTTTAAAGGATGTATCGGTCATAAGTTGTTCTGTCACCGAAGACAGAGCGCTTAGTATGAAACTTTATTCCGAAGAGTACATAAACAGCGAATTTATTGAGCAAGTTAAGGAGACACTCACCCTTAATTTAAAATTGGAGAGTGTTATAATTAAGTGCTATTTTTCACCCGATGCGTTTTGTGATGCGGCTTGTCGCGACATAATAAATAAAGTAAAACAGAAATTCGTTGTACTTAATGGCTATTTTAATGATGCTGAATATAACCTTGATGGCTTTTTATTGAATATAAATCTTAAATACGGCGGATACGAAGCTATTGTTGGCACTGATTTCGAAAACAAGTTTAACGAAATTTTATACGATATGTTCAAACTTAAATTTGAAATCAAATTCTGCGGCCAACTTGAAAATATCGAAATAGCGCCGCCTGTAACAGAAATGCCTGTACGTAAAAAGGAAGAACCTAAGAGCACTAAAGAAAAGGTGTATGATTATAGACCAAAAGACAATTTACCTGTATATCTTGAAAGTGCAGAATTGTTTTATGGCAGAAGAATTGATACAAAGGTGAAAAAGCTTATAGATATCGCACCGCCCGATACCGCAGAAGGCAGTACATATGTGTGCGCCTGGGGTGAAGTTTTCGGTCTTGAAACGCGTGAAATTACCACCAAACGCGGCGGCAAAATGATTATTGTTAAGTTTGCCTTTAGTGACTCAACAAACTCTTTTAATGCCAATATGTTTATTGATGCAGATAAAAAGAATGCCATAAAGCCGCTTAAAGATGGTGCCGCGGTAATAGTTAACGGTGACTATAAGTTTGATAAATGGTCAGGCGAGTTTATTGTTAATGTAAATAGTCTTGCGACTGTAAAAAGGTATGAAGAAACCGATAATTATGAAGGTCAAAAAAGAGTTGAACTTCATTGTCATACGAATATGTCGGCAAAAGATGCGGTTACAAGCGCTACCGACATTATAAATACTGCATATAAATGGGGACATAAAGCCGTTGCCATAACCGACCACGGTGTAGTACAAGCCTATCCCGAAGCCGCCGCGGCAGTCAAAGGTATCCGCAAAAAAGGTGGAGATTTTAAGGTTATATACGGCGTGGAAGCCTATTTTGCTGATGATACTTCGGGAGTTACCGACATAACAAAATTGCCGCGCTATCATCAGATAATTTTGGTTAAAGATTTGGTAGGTCTTAAAAATCTTTATAAAATAGTATCAGGCGCCCATATAGATAATTTCTATAGGCGACCGCTCTCACTTAAAAGTGTAATTGATACGCACAGAGAAGGTCTCATCATTGGCTCTGCATGTGAGCAGGGTGAACTTTATCAGTCAATAATTAAGGGTGCGCCGCACGAAGAACTGATAAGAATTGCGAAGTTCTATGATTTTCTCGAAATACAACCGCTTGGAAACAACGAGTTTATGATAAGGGAGTCTGCAATTACCAGAACCGACAAAAAGACAGGTCAGGTTAAAGAAAACCCGCTAAAACACGTAACAAGTTTTGAAGTTATTAAAGACTTCAACCGAAAGGTTGTAGAAATAGCCGATGAATTGGGTCTGCCTGTTGTTGCTACGGGTGACGTTCACTTCCTTAAAAAAGATGATGAAATAATTCGCAAAATACTTATGGCGGGTCAAGGATTTGATGATTTTGATAATCAAGCACCGCTTTACTTTAAAACAACTAAAGAGATGCTCGAAGATTTTGCCTATTTCGGAGAGAGAGCAAAAGAATTTGTAATAGACAACCCCAATAAAATTGCTGACATGATATCCGATACAGTAATACCCGTACCCGATGGAAACTATCCGCCGGTAATTGAAGGCTCCGATGACCTTCTCCGCGAACTTTGTTGGGATAGGGCAATGAATATGTACGGGTATGATGGTAAAATACCCGAAGTTGTATCAAAAAGACTTGAAAAAGAGCTAAACGGTATTATAAGTAACGGATTCTCCATAATGTATGTTACGGCACAAAAGTTAGTTAAATATAGCGAAGACCACGGATATCTGGTAGGGTCGCGTGGCAGTGTCGGCTCTTCATTTGTTGCTACTATGGCGGGTATATCCGAAGTTAACCCGTTGGCACCGCACTATTATTGCCCGAATTGCCGCTTTAGTGAGTTTTTCACAAAGGGAGAAGTCGGCTCAGGATTTGATTTGTCTGAAAAGAACTGCCCTAAATGTAATACAAAATATAAACGCGATGGCCACGATATTCCGTTTGAAACCTTTTTGGGATTCAAAGGGGATAAGGTACCTGATATCGACCTTAACTTTTCTAACGAATATCAGGCGGAAGTTCAGCGCTATACCGAAGAACTTTTCGGAAGTGAAAACGTGTTTAAGGCAGGTACGATTTCTACTCTTGCAGAAAAAACCGCTTTCGGATTTGCAAAGGCGTATGCCGAGAAAAAGGAAATTGTACTAAGCTCTGCGGAACTGAACAGATTAGCTTCAAAGGTCGAAAACTCAAAAATCAAGATGACTACAGGTCAACATCCTGCAGGTATGGTTGTAGTACCGAGAGACAAAGAAATTTACGATTTCTGTCCTGTTCAGCATCCTGCCGATGATACAACCACCGACATAGTAACAACACATTTCGATTTCCATTCTATCCACGATACAATACTTAAACTTGATGAACTCGGCCACGTAGTACCTACTACATATAAATACCTTGAAGAGTATACGGGTATCAGTGTAAACGATGTATCGATGAGTGATGAAAAGGTATACAGTTTGTTCTTATCACCCGAAGCTTTGGGTGTTACTGCAGAGCAGATTAAGACACACACAGGCACATATTGTATCCCCGAATTTGGTACAAAGTTTGTTATGGAAATGCTTCGTGACTGTAAACCGAAAAATTTCGCCGATTTGTTGCAGATTTCAGGTTTATCACACGGTACCGATGTTTATCTCGGTAACGCAAAAGACCTGATAGACAAGGGAATTTGCACCATTTCCGAAGTTATAGGTACACGTGATAATATTATGGTGTATCTGATACATCAGGGGATGGAAGAGGGCAGAGCATTTAAAATTACCGAAACTGTACGTAAAGGTTTAGTTGCAAAAGGAAAAGTTTCACCTGAAGAGTGGAAAGCTATGGAAGATGATATGAGAGCCGTAAACGTACCCGAGTGGTATATAGAAAGCTGTCATAAAATAAAGTATATGTTCCCGAAAGCACACGCCGCAGCGTATGTTATTTCTGCTTTGCGACTTGCTTGGTATAAGGTTTATTATCCGCTTGAATTTTATTGCGCATATTTTACTGCACGACCTGAAGATGTCGATGTGTTTACCATACTTAAAGGTAAGGGCGCAGTAAAATCCTATCTTAAAGGAATTGAAGACAAGGGTAAGGAAGCCACCAAAAAAGAATTAGATGTATACGGCAATATGCTTATATTTAATGAAATGATGGAGCGCGGAATTGAAATTCTGCCGATTGATTTAAAGCGTTCACACGCCGTAAAATATGTTCCCGAAAACGGAAAAATTCGTTTGCCGTTTGGGGCTATGTCGGGTGTCGGTGAAAAGGCGGCAATTTCCCTTTATGAAGCAGCACAGAATGGTGACTTTATTTCTAAAGAAGAATTCCAGACACAAGCAGGTGTTTCAAAAACCATTATCGAAGCATTATCATCGCTCGGTGTTTTGGATGAACTACCCGATACAAATCAGATTTCTATGTTCTGATAAATGTAATAATGATACGGAGTATCCGAATTTTTAACGGATATTCCGTATTTT
>JAZNUZ010000029.1:0-2868 GCA_045592605.1 Acutalibacteraceae bacterium | reverse complement strand
CAAGAAATATATGAGTTAGAAAATTATATTTATGTATGGGATATTAACGGCTCTGTTTGGAACACGGTATGGACTATGAATCCCGAAGGTTTAACCGATAAAACGGGAGACAAAGAAAAATTATCGTATTTAAATTCGCTTCGTGAAAAGACGGTAAATCTGATTAATAATTTTAAAAACAACTTTGTTGGTACGCCGAGCAATATGGCTTCATCTGTTTTTAAATTACTCGAAAGTGTCAATGCCGCCGAAAAGTTGAAAAATAATTTAGAAGACTATTTGAAAATTGATGATATAACTGCTGATGATATCCGACAGAGTTGGGACTCTGTTATGGGTATTCTGGATAGCATCGTGAAATGCCTACCGGATAAAGAAATCAGCAAATCCGATTTTATTAATTCTTGGAAACAGGCAGTTACATATACTACCATCGGCAACATACCGCAGATGCTTGATGAAGTTACATTCGGTACCGCAGACAGAATAAAGCCATCGCGCCCCAAAGTTGCGTTTATTCTTGGCGCAAATATGGGTGTATTTCCTGCAAACTATGTTTCAAACGGGGTACTTGCCGCAAGAGACCGCGAAGCATTAAATAAGGTCGGTTTTGAATTTTTAAGCGATGATATTGTCTCTGCGGTTGATGAAGATTTTCTTGTGTACTCTTCAATTTGTTGTGCTAAGGACAAGTTATTTATTTCATATTCGAAAAACACGCTTTCCGGAGCACAACTTGAGCCTTCTTCGATTATAAATAATATAACCGATTTTTTTGACCGTGTAGTTATTCAAAAAGAAAATACCAACACTCTTGAAATTGACCGTCTCCCTGAAACAGAAGCTACCGCAAAAGAATTTCTATGTAGGTCTTTCAGCACCAATAAGAGTGATTATGAAACTCTGAAATATGCCCTTGGGGATACAGATATTAATGAGTATATTTCGGCCTTTGATAAACAAGGTCTTTCGGTTTCAAATGAAACCGCAGAAAAGATATACGGAAAAAACATTTATGTTTCTGCCACAAAATTTGATACATACCACAAGTGCAAATTTATGTTCTTCTGTAAATATGGACTTAATGCAAAGAGATTACAGGCTGCAGATTTTAATGTCTTGCAACGCGGAACGATTGTACACTTTGTTCTGGAAGGTATTGTAACAGAGTTCGGGAAAAATCTTGGTAAACTGACAGCCGGAGAATGTGATAAGGCAACAGAAAAATATATAAATTTGTATCTTGACTCGGTTGATGGTTTTGCGGATATAGTGAACGAACGTATGAAGTTTATAATCGGTAAAATTTCTAAAATTATTAAAGATGTTGTACGACATATGTCGCTTGAGTTTGCGCAAAGCGGTTTTGAACCTAAATATTGTGAACTGAAAATCGGAAAAGGTGAGACAGTTCCTGAAGTTTCGGTTGACTTTATTGATGGCGGTAAAATTAACATTAACGGCAGTATTGACCGCGTTGACATTTGGAACGGATATTTAAGGGTGGTTGATTATAAAACGGGCACGAAAAATTTCCGACTTTCCGATGTTTTGGTTGGGCTTAATTTACAAATGCTAATTTATCTGTACTGCGTTTTACGCGGAAAAAACGATAATTTAAGTGTGCTTAAACCAGCGGGTGTTTTATATATGCCTTCAAAACGCGAAAAAGGCGATACAAAGCTTACTATGAACGGTCTTGTTTTAGAGCAAGAGAATGTTTATACCGCGATGGAAAAAGATAATGAAGGGAATTTTATACCGCGATATGAACAGGATAAAAGCGGTAACGTCAAGGGTAGTACTTATATAAGCGAAGAGACGTTTAATCTGTTGTTTGACCATATTGAAAAATTACTAAAAAATATGGGTAACGGGATATTATCGGGTGATTCTTCGGCTATACCTACAGATGTCTCAGGCTCATCGGCTTGTAAATATTGTGATTATAGTTCTGTATGCTGTTTGGAAAACGGACAACGCAATACCGCAGAAACTCTTAAAAATCACGAAGTTATCAGTAGATTAAAGGGGGAAGAATAAAATGGCATTCACACCAACAAAAGAACAAGAACTCGCCATTTTTGCCCCTTCGGGAACGCTTGTGTCGGCGGCTGCCGGTTCGGGTAAAACCGCCGTTTTGGTCGAGCGTGTTATAGAAAAAATCTGTGGCAAAAATCCAATAAGCGCAGACCGGTTGCTCATTGTTACCTTTACAAAAGCCGCCGCAAAAGAAATGCAGGGCAGAATTGAAAAAAGACTTAGTCAGGAATATTCTAAAAATCCCGACAATCATTTCTTACTCAAACAAAAAATAAAGTTAAGAAACGCAAAGATTTGTACAATCGATTCTTTCTGTATCGATTTAATAAAAGAGAATTTTGACCGATTGGGTATAAGTCCTGACTTTTCTATTGCCGATGATGCAGTAATACTTGAATTATCACAAAAGGCGCTCAATTCTGTAATGAATGATGCCTTTGAAGAAAAGACTGCAGAATTTGAAATGTTGTTGGATGCTGTTTCCAATGATTTTGATGAAGGTGACCTTTTAAAATATATACATAAAATTTATGAATTCAGTCAGAATATGCCATTTCCAAGAGAGTGGCTGTTAGAACAACAAAAAAAGTCGTTAAACGCGGAGTTTTTTAATGATTTAGTCGACAGGGCGTTTTTATTGGTTAGAGATGAATTAACCGCTCACGCAAACAATCTTATTGCGGCGACCGAAGAACTAGGAGCGTATCCGACAGTTCTGGAAAAATACGCTCCTGCGCTTTTAAAATGTGTAGAAGACTTGATGGTAATTGTCAAGTATAGCGAAGAAAAAAATTGGGAAAAAGTTTATTCGTTAATAGGCAGTTT
>JAZNUZ010000028.1:0-12253 GCA_045592605.1 Acutalibacteraceae bacterium | reverse complement strand
CACCTAAGGCAGCACTTGAATGGGTAGAAGAAAAAATGATTCCTTACTATCCGCTTGGCGTATATAAAGATAGAACTGCAAAGGAGGAAAAATAATGAAAACAACTAATTTTCTTTTTGCAGGTTTCGGCGGTCAGGGTATACTTTTCTCGGGTAAGTTTTTGGCATACAAGGGGCTTACCGAAGATAAGCAGGTAAGCTGGTTGCCATCTTACGGTCCCGAAATGCGTGGTGGTACTGCAAGTTGCAGTGTTATCGTAAGCGATACGCCAGTTGGCTCTCCGATTGTATCGAGCCCCGATGTCTTAATCGCTATGAATCTCCCATCTCTTGATAAATATGAAGATTCAGTAGTTTCTGGCGGTAAGATATTTGTTGACTCAACACTTGTTGAGCGCAAGGTTAAAAGAACAGATGTAGATGTTTATTATATCCCTGCTACAAAGTTGGCAAGTGATAATAAAACACCGACATTGGCAAATATGATTATTGTTGGCAAGGTTTTAAAAGAACTTGGCGAATTCAGTGATGAAAGCGTTACCGCGGCACTTAAAAAGGTAATATCCGCAAAACGTGCAGATATGCTCGATGTTAATCTCAACGTAATGCGCCTTGGCGCAGATTATTAAAGGAGTGGTAAAAATGCAGATAAGTATAACAAAAACCACCTGCCCTAAAGAAAAACCCGATAGCAGTATACTCGGCTTCGGTAAATATTTTACCGACCATATGTTTATGATGGATTATTCTCGCGAAGAAGGATGGCACGATGCAAGAATAGTACCTTTCGAGAACATTTCTCTGCATCCGGCATCAACAGTTTTGCACTATGGCTCAGAAATTTTTGAAGGACTTAAAGCTTATCGCCGTAAAGATGGCGAAGTTCAGCTTTTCCGCCCCATTGAGAATATCCGCAGAATGAATAATTCGGCAGACCGTTTATGTCTTCCGCAGATTCCCGAAGATATGGCAATGGAAGTACTGGAAGCTTTTGTATCCTGTGAAAAGGATTGGACACCATATAATGAAGGCACTTCACTCTATCTTCGCCCCTTTATGTTCGGCAATGATGAAAGTTTGGGGGTTCACGCAGTACACAATGCAAGATTTATAATTATAGCATCGCCCGTAGGCAGTTATTATAAAGAAGGCATAAACCCTGTTAAGATTATGATAGAAGATGAAGATGTACGTGCCGTACGCGGCGGTACAGGTTACGCTAAATGCGGCGGTAACTATGCGGCGAGTAATAGAGCAGGTGAGAGAGCTGAAAAACAAGGCTACTCGCAGGTTCTCTGGCTTGATGGTGTAGAAAGAAAGTATATCGAAGAAGACGGCGCAATGAACGTTATGTTCAAAATCGATGGTAAAATAGTAACTCCTATGCTTTCAGGTTCGATTCTCCCTGGCATTACCCGTAAATCTTGTATCGAAGTACTTAAAGGTAAGGGATATACCGTAGAAGAAAGACTTTTGAGCATTGATGAGCTTGAAAAGGCGCTCAAAGATGGTAAACTTGAAGAAGCTTGGGGTTGTGGTACAGCCGCAGTTGTATCTCCTATAGGCGAACTATGTTATAAGGGAGAAAAATTCGCTATTAATGATGGCAAAATCGGTGAAGTAACACAAAACCTATACGATACACTCACAGGTATTCAGTGGGGTAAAATCGAAGACACTTATCAGTGGACAAAACTTGTTAAATAAGGGTTTTCTTTAAAACTAACAGGTGAATATTTTTCTTGACAAACTAAAAAAAGGGTAGTATAATAGTTCCGTTAAATGCGTTGAAGGAATTATTTTCTACCCTTTAAGTTTTTCAGAGAAGCGGTGGTTGGTGCAAACCGTGATACACTTTTGGTAGAAAAGTCTCACTCCTAAGCAGAACCGCCGAAAAAACAGTAAGTGGTTACGGGTTGTTCCGTTATCTTAACAAATGGCTTGTTAGAGCTGTAATGAGAGGCCTGTTTTGTATGGGCAATCAGGGTGGTACCGCGAAGTTATTTCGTCCCTGGGGTCGTAAAAGTCGACCTCAGGGATTTTTTGGTTTTTACGGTCGATATAACGCTGAAAATTTTTATAAAGGTGAGAAAAATGAAAAAAATTATTATCTCTGATGCAACACTTAACTCAAAAGGAAATACATTTTCTTTTAAAGAAAAGATAGAAATTGCGCGTCAACTTCAGAATTTGTGTGTTGATGTTATAGAATTACCCGCTATAGAAAATGTTAAGAGCGACAGTTTGCTGATTCGTACAATAACATCGGTTGTTAAAAAAAGCATTATATCGGTTGCAGTCGGTATGACTAAAAAGAGCGTGGAAGATACAGTTGCGGCTTTAAACGGCGCACAAAACACAAGACTTAGAATAGAAGTGCCTGTATCAACCTTTGGTATGGAGTATTTAAGTCATAAAAAACCCGATAAAATGTTGGAGACAGTAAAAGAGTTGGTGTCTCTAGCTAAAGCGAAGTGCGCCGATGTAGAATTCTGCGCTGTAGATGCTACGAGAGCCGAAGGAGAGTTTTTAAAACAAATAGTCGATGCGGCGGTAGACAGCGGCGCGACAAATATAATGCTCTGTGATACGGCGGCAGTATGTATGCCTGATTCGTTTGCAGATTTCATTAATAAATTTGCATATTTGAAAGAAAAAAATGTAGTTATAGGTGTTGCCGCTAATAATAAATACTCATTGGCGGTTGGTAGCGCAGTACTTGCGATAGGCGGTGCGGCAGACTGTGTAAAGGTTAGTGTCGGTGGCGAAGAAGTTCCGCTCGATGCTTTCAGTAATGTTATTATGAACTGCGGAAATTCTTACGGATATTCCACAGGTATAAAGTATACAGAAATTAACCGAATTATCGCTCAAATCAACACAATTTCCGATAATAGCAAAAATCAGCACAGTGTACTTACTTCCGCCACCAGTGAAGAAAGCATAGTAAATCTCGATAAAAACGATACAAAGACCGATGTTATGGCGGCAGTTGCCAATTTAGGTTATGATTTAAGCGAAGATGACCAGGATAAAGTTTACGAAGAGTTTTTACGTGTTGCCGATAAAAAGAATGTGGGTGTAAAGGAATTGGATGCAGTTGTCGCATCGGTTGCTTTACAGGTAGAACCCACCTATAAACTGGTAAGTTATGTTATAAATACAGGTAATATTATCAATGCTTCTGCGCAAATTACCGTTTCAAAACAAGGTAAAAACATTGAAGGCATAAGCATTGGTAACGGACCTGTTGATGCAGCTTTTCTGGCTATTGAACAGGTAATAGGCAGACATTACGAACTTGATGACTTCCAGATACAGTCTGTAACTGAAGGCAAGGAAGCTATGGGATGCGCCGTTGTTAAATTACGCGCAAATGGAAAACTTTATTCGGGCAACGGTATTTCTACCGATATACTCGGTGCAAGTATCAGGGCGTATATCAATGCCGTTAATAAAATCGTTTACGAGGAGGCTTAAAAATGAAGTTATCTTTCTCAACGAAAGGTTGGCACGATAATTCATTCTTTGAGTTTTGTGAAGTGGCAAAGGAAAATAAGTTCGATGGTATTGAACTTCATAATATTTATAACCGTTTGTTTACCGACAAGAATGGCGCTTTCCACGATTATGCGGCTGCGGCAACCAAACGTAAACTTTTTGAAATGAAGCTCAGTATTCCGTGTATTGATACGATTTGCGACCCCGCAAAGAGTGAAACAGAAGATGAATGCCAAAAAGAAATTTTAAAGTGCATAGATATTTCATCGGCACTGGGTATTCCGTATGTACGTATACACGCGTCGGATAATGGTGCGGGTAGCCGTGAAAATGTAATTAGAGTTATAGAAAAGGTGTTACCTGCCGCAGAAAAGGAAAACGTTACGCTTTTGCTCCAGACAACAGGTTTGTTCTGTGATACAAAGGCGTTGCTCGACGTACTCAATCTTTTTGCACACGATAACCTTGCGGCGCTCTGGGATATGTCGGCGCCGTATCTTACAGTAAACGAGCAACCCGAAGACACAATTAAAAATTTGGGCGCGTACATTAAACATGTTCATATTAAAGATGCAGTTACAACAGATAACGGATATGAGTATTGTCTGCTCGGCGAGGGCGAACTGCCCGTGGCTGAAATGATGGCGGCGCTTCGTTCTGTTAACTATGATGGTTTTATATCACTTGAGTGGCATCCATCGTGGTGCGAAGAACTTGATGATATGGAAATTATTTTTTCGCAGTTTGTCAACTTTATGAAGCAGTTTGGCGACACTTCAAAAAATGAAACGGCGCTTTACTATAACCGAGCACATACAGGTAAATATGTATGGGAAAAGGACCGACTTATTGATTTGACCTTCTCACAGGTACTCGATAAAATGGTAGAACTTTTCCCCGACCAGTATGCCTTTAAATATACAACACTCGACTATACAAGAACCTATAGTGAGTTTAGAGATGATGTTGATACCTTCGCACGTACACTGGTTTCACTTGGCGTTAAAGCGGGTACACACGTAGCCGTATGGGCATCTAACGTTCCGCAGTGGTATATTGCTTTCTGGGCAACGGTAAAAATCGGCGCAGTATTGGTAACGGTTAATACCGCTTATAAGATTCACGAAATAGAGTATCTGCTCAGACAGTCCGATTCACACACTCTTATTATGGTAGAAGGCGCCAAGGACTGTAACTATGGTGAAATTATAGCAGAACTCTGTCCTGAACTTGAAAATACAGAACCGGGTTCACCGCTTCATAGCCGAAGATTACCCTTTTTAAGAAACGTTATAACCGTTGGTTTTAATATGAAAGGGTGCTTGAATTGGGAACAGTCACTTGAACGTTCGGTTCGTGTACCGGTCGAAACTGTGTATAGAATGGCAGCCGCTGTTCATAAGGATGACGTCTGCAATATGCAGTATACATCGGGTACTACAGGTTTCCCGAAGGGCGTTATGCTCACACACTACAATGTTGTAAATAACGGTAAATATATCGGCGACCATATGGAATTGTCTACCGCCGACCGTATGATGATACAGGTACCTATGTTCCACTGTTTTGGAATGGTGCTTTCAATGACTGCATCTATGACACATGGGGCTACAATGTATCCGTTGCCGTATTTCTCACCGAAACCCGCTCTTGCGTGTGTAAACAGTGAGCATATAACGGCGTTTAACGGTGTTCCTACTATGTTTATCGCTATGATGCAGCATCCCGATTTTGCCAAGACCGATTTTTCATATATGCGTGTCGGTATTATGGCGGGTGCCAACTGTCCTGCAGACCTTATGAAAAAAGCAACTCAAGTGATGAATATGCGCGAAATTGTATCGGTTTACGGTCAGACCGAAGCATCCCCGGGATGTACTATGAGTAGTTACTATGATACACTCGAAGTCCGTACCGAAACTGTTGGTAGCGCTTTTGCCAATGTGGAGTGCAAGATAGTTGACCCCGAAACAGGATTTGACTGTCCTGATGGTGTGAACGGTGAATTTGTAGCGCGTGGTTATAATATTATGAAGGGATATTATAAAATGCCAAAGGCTACTGCCGAAGCCATTGATAAAGATGGATGGCTCCATACGGGTGACCTTGCTTGTCGCGATAAGGATGGCAACTACAGAATAACGGGCAGACTTAAGGATATGATAATTCGCGGTGGCGAAAATATTTATCCTAAGGAAATCGAAGAATTTATATACACCTGTCCTAAGGTGCGCGATGTTCAGGTAATAGGTGTCCCTGATAAACAGTACGGCGAAGAAATTATGGCTTGTGTTATACTTAAAGAAAACGAGAGTATGACCGAAGAAGAATTAAAGTCATATATAGCGGCAAATATGGCGCGTCATAAGGTACCGCGTTATATAGAATTTATGGATAAATTCCCGATGAATGCCGCAGGAAAAATCCTTAAATACAAAATGCGTGAGAATGCAGCAGAAAAGTTAGGTCTTAATAATGGTAAATAATTATTATGTTATAGATGCGCATTGCCATATTTATCCCGATAAAATCGCCGAAAGGGCAGTAGAAGGTACGAGTACCTTCTATAACCAACCATTTGCGGCGACGGGTACTGTAAGTAACCTTTTTTTCGAAGGTAAAAAAGCAGGGATAGATAAATATATTGTGCAGTCTGTAGCAACTACACCCAAGCAGGTAAAAAGTATAAATGAGTTTATAGCCGAGAGTGTCAAAAACGCAGAAGGCAAGTTTATAGGTCTTGGCACCTTGCATCCTGATAGCACCGATATAGCGGCAGATATTGAACATTTGAAAGAACTTAAATTACAGGGTGTAAAACTACATCCCGACATTCAGAAATTCAAGATAGATGATTACCGTTGTCTTAAGATTTATGAGATGTGTGAAAAAGAAAATTTACCCATACTTATGCATACAGGGGACAACAGGTATGATTTTTCCAATCCAAACAGACTGTTGCCGGTTCTTGAAATTTATACGGGACTTACAGTAATAGGCGCACACTTAGGCGGTTGGTCAATCTGGGATGAAGCGGCGCATAAACTTTCTGGAATAAATAATTTTTATGTTGACTGTTCATCGAGTTTGCCTTATATTAGTATAAGTAAGGCAAGAGAAATAATTAGGCTCTATGGTGCGGACCGAGTGCTTTTTGGAACAGACTATCCAATGTGGTCTCCTACCACAGAGTTGGAATCGTTTTTTAAACTCGGTCTTACAGAACAGGAAAACAAAAAAATTCTTAGCGAAAACGCGAAAAAACTATTTAATATAGGTGATTAAAGATGAGTAAAGGAATAGGCACAAAGTGTGTACAGGGCGGTTATACTCCTGGAAACGGTGAGCCGCGTCAGGTACCGATAATTCAAAGCACAACATTCAAATATAAAACCAGCGAAGATATGGGTAAACTTTTTGATTTGGAAGCAAGTGGATATTTTTATTCACGCCTTCAAAATCCTACCTGTGATACTGTTGCGGCTAAAATTTGTGAGCTTGAAGGCGGCACTGCTGCAATGCTTACTTCATCGGGTCAGGCAGCTTCCTTCTTCGCAGTATTTAATATTGCTTCTTGCGGAGACCATATCGTTTGTTCTTCGGCTATTTACGGCGGAACCTATAATCTTTTTGCCGTTACAATGAAGAGAATGGGTATTGAGTTTACGTTCGTTGCACCCGACTGTACAGATGAAGAATTAAATGCGGCATTCCGCGATAATACAAAGGCAGTATTCGGCGAAACAATAGCAAACCCAGCTTTAGCTGTTTTAGATATTGAAAGATTTGCCAATGCAGCTCATGCACACGGTGTTCCGCTTATTATAGATAACACCTTTGCGACGCCCGTAAATTGTCGACCGTTTGAATGGGGTGCAGATATTGTAACACATTCAACAACTAAATATATGGACGGACACGGAAGCGGTGTCGGCGGTTGTATTGTAGATTCGGGTAAATTTGACTGGACACGTTATCCCGATAAATTTCCGGGACTCTGCACACCTGATGAAAGTTATCACGGCGTTACCTATACCGAACGTTTTGGACTTGGCGGCGCGTATATAACTAAGGCTACAGCTCAACTTATGCGTGACTTTGGTAGCATTCAGTCACCGCAGAATGCATATTATGTGAATTTAGGACTCGAAAGTCTGCATCTTAGAATGAGAAAGCATTGCGAAAACGGTTTAGCAGTTGCGAAAGCTTTAAAGGCAGATGACCGTATTGCTTGGGTAACATATCCGGGTCTTGAAGGCGATAAGTACTATGAGTTAGCCGCTAAATACATGCCAAATGGCACCTGTGGTGTTGTCAGCTTTGGCGTTAAGGGTGGTAGAAAAGCGGCAGAAAGCTTTATGAAAAACCTGAAAATTGCGGCTATCGAAACCCACGTTGCCGATGCGAGAACCTGTTGTTTGCATCCTGCAAATGCAACCCACCGACAGATGAATGATGATGAATTGGCGGCGGCCGGTATATCACCCGACCTTATAAGTTTCTCTTGCGGCATTGAAGATGCCGAAGACCTGATTGCCGATATTAAACAGGCACTCGATAATATTTAAATGTAAGGAAATAAATTATGCCTATTAAAATACCGAACGATTTACCGGCGGTAAAAACCTTAAGTGAAGAAAATATATTTGTTATGACCGAAACCAGAGCCATAACTCAGGATATTCGACCGCTTAAAATACTCGTTCTTAATTTAATGCCAAAAAAAATAGAAACCGAAACACAACTTTCGCGTTTGCTCGGCAACTCACCGCTTCAGGTAGATTTGGAGCTTATGCATACCAAAAGCCACATTTCAAAGAATGTTTCAGCAGAGCATCTCTTTGCGTTTTATAAAACCTTTGATGATGTCAAAGACCGCACGTTTGACGGTATGATAATTACGGGCGCACCCGTTGAAAAGATGCCGTTTGAAGAAGTGGAATATTGGGAAGAACTGTGTGAAATTATGGAGTGGAGTAAAACCCACGTTCATAGTACCTTCCATATTTGTTGGGGTGCACAGGCAGCACTTTACTATCATTACGGCATTAACAAAGTTTCGCTCGATAAAAAACTTTTTGGTGTTTTCCCGCACACAGTAGCGCATAAAAGTTCAATACTTTTCCGCGGCTTTGATGATGAGTTTATGGTGCCTCATTCAAGACATACAACTGTTTTGCTCGAAGACATAAAGAAAGTACCCGAACTCAAAATTTTGGCAGTGTCCGAAAAAGCAGGGGTTTATGCGGTGGCTACAGACCAAGGAAAACAGGTCTTTATAACGGGGCACTCGGAATATGATGCCGACACACTACAAAAAGAGTATCTGCGCGATTTAGCGGCAGGTCTGCCTATAGAAATCCCCGAAAATTATTTCGAAGGTGACAATCCTGATAATCCGCCAAAGGTTACTTGGCGTTCACACGCAAATTTGCTTTATTCTAACTGGCTTAACTATTTTGTATACCAGACAACGCCCTATGATATTAAGGAAATCAAATAACAAAAGCCGCGAAGTTTCACTTCGCGGCTTTTATATTATTATATTAAAAATAAAATTAGTTAACATACAAAGCAGTATACCTATAATAGTGGGCAAAGCGATGCTGAGAAGTGCCCATTTTATACTACCGGTTTCTTTTCTAATAGTCATTACAGTGGTAGCGCACGGCCAATGGAAAAGTGAAAATAAAATCAGATTTATGGCCGTTACAGTGTTCCAACCGTTAAGTATCAGCAGTTCTTTTATAAATGCAAGGTTGGTTACTTCGGTTAGCACCGAGCCACCCGAATATGCCATAATTATAATCGGTAAGACTATCTCATTAGCGGGAAATCCGAGAATAAATGCAATCAGTATCACTCCGTCAAGACCTAAAAGTCTTCCAAAAGGGTCTAAAAATTCCGATGCACTTTTAAGTATTGTGTTGCCACCCACAGTTATATTACTCATAAGCCAGATAATAATACCTGCGGGAATGGCGGCAATAACGGCACGGGAAAGAACAAATAGTGTGCGGTCAAAAACCGAGCGGATTATTACTTTTATAATCTGTGGTCGGCGGTAGGGCGGTAATTCCAAAGTGAACGCCGATGATACACCGCGAAATAAGGTTTTTGATAGCAAAGCCGATACTATAAATGTCATAAAGATGCCTAAAAGTACAAACATACAGAGCAATACAGTCGCCATTAGATTTTTTTGGAGTCCGCCGCCGATACCAACGATAAATATGGTAATTATTGTAATTAATGTTGGGAAACGGCCGTTGCATGGAACAAAACAGTTTGTCAGTATAGCTATCAATTTTTCGCGAGGAGAATTAATAATTCTGCATCCTACAACACCTGCTGCGTTGCAACCAAAACCCATACACATAGTAAGCGCCTGTTTGCCACATGTGTGACATTTTTGAAAACATTTATCAAGATTAAAGGCCAGTCTCGGCAGATAGCCTAAATCTTCGAGTAGTGTGAAAAGTGGGAAGAAAATTGCCATAGGCGGCAACATAACCGATACTATCCACGCTACCACACGGTATATGCCAAAGACTAAAAGTCGAGAGAATGTATCGGGTAAACCGATTTTTAATAAAAAAGAGAAAGCAGGGTCTTCAAGACTTCCAAAGAAATTACTGAGCAACACCGAAGGGTAGTTTGCCCCAACGATTGTAATCCAGAATATAATTCCAAGCAAAAGAAGCATTAGCGGTATACCGAAAATTTTGCTTGTAACCACGCGGTCTACTTTAAGGTCGGAAATCAAACGGCTTACAGGATGTTTTTCAATGCAACCGTCAAGCACTGTCTTAACCGAGTTCATAATACCCGAAACAATATCTTCGGTATTACACCTATCTTTATATTCAGGCAAGGTATCATTAAACTTTTCGTTATAGCGCGATATAAATTCGGTATCATTACCGAGTATCTTTATCGCGGCAAAGCGCTTACTTATATTTATATCTTTGGGCAACATATGGATAATGTCGATGATTTTTTTCTCGGTTTCATTGTCGTATACCGGTGTGAACACATTTTTTGGCGGAAAGTCGGCAACGGTAATTATTGCATCGGATAATTCTTTCAAACCCTTACCGCTTCTCGCAACGGTTGCAATAACGGGAATTCCGAGTTTGCTCGATAATTTTTCGGTATTAATTTCTATTCCGTTTTTATATGCTTCATCAATAAGATTTATACAAAGCACTGTTTTTTTGGAAATTTCGGTTATTTGCAGTAATAAATTCAGGTTTCTCTCAATCGATAATGCATCGCAAACCACTACGTTGACATCTGAATTACCAAAGGTAAGAAACCGTTCTGCAACCTTTTCTTCTTCAGATAAAGAAAAAAGGGAATAGGTACCCGGCAGGTCAACAAGTATTATACGGCGTCCGTTATGTATATAACTTCCCGCCGCAGTTTCAACAGTCTTGCCGGTCCAGTTGCCCGTATGTTGATGAAGCCCTGTAAGTTCATTAAAAACAGTACTTTTACCAACATTTGGATTTCCTGCTAATGCCACAATTATGTCAGATGGACGGCTTTTTTGAATGTTGCGAGTTTCTGCGGTTTTAAATCCGGTCGAACTAAAACTCAGTCCCATTACAGTCACCGCCGCATATTTTTTCTACGAGTATTTTATCACTTTCGCTTTTTCGCATCGCTACAACCGAGTTTTTAATTCGGTAGGCGGTAGGGTCACCGAAAGGAGATGAGAAAAGCCGCTCAACTCCGGTGCCTTTTATTATTCCAAAATCTAAAACGCGGCGAATTAGATTTTTATCACTTAATACATTTGTTATAACATAGGTTTCATTTATTTCGGTATCGGTAAGTTTCATATATTTCACTCCGTTATTCAGTATATGAAACTTCTGCCATTTAGTTGAATTTTAGTCGACGAGATATAATTTCTGATATAAAAAACGCTGCAATCACACAGATTAAATCTTTAAAAACGGTAGGTAGGCTTACCAGCACGAAAGAGGTAACTATAGTAGTGCCGAAAACCAGAGAAAATTGTATTATGCCGAAAATATGGCATATAAAAATCCCGATAATTCCCATAAGAAATTTTAAAGCTTTTTTGTTTTTGTGCTTTATAATAGAGCAACAAATAGAAAGAGCAATAAAGCCGAATAGGAAACCACCGTTTTTTCCAAATAACACGGCAGGACCGCCACTAAAATAAGAAAAAACAGGCAGACCGAAAAGACCCAATAAAAGATATGTAATAACCGAAAGCGCGGCATATTTTGTATTAAGAATATATCCGCAAAGGCAAACCGCTAAGGTTTGTAAAGTTAAGGGAATTCCTGATGGTAATAAAAAAACCATCTGCGCCGATATGCAAATTATTGCGGTGAAAAGTGCGGAAATAATATAATCTACGGTTTTTCTTTTCATATTTTTATCCTTACTTCTCCGCTTGAGAGTTTTCGTGTTTTTCCGTTTTTATCGGTTACAATTAAATGTGCGTTGTTGTCAATGCATTTAACCAATGCCGAATATTCGCCGCAGTCGGTTGCACAAAGGACTTCTTTTCCGATTATTATGGAACGTTTTCTATATTCATCTATAAAATGGGCGCTATGAAGATTTTTATATATACAAGAAAATTCACTCAGAATTTCGGCTATCAGTCTGTTTTGTGTATCTGAAGAAACAGGGGTGTTATAAATACTCCCCGCAATATTTTTAAGTTCTTCAGGGAAGTCGTTTTGGGGTTTGCTTATATTAAGCCCAAT
>JAZNUZ010000027.1:0-4536 GCA_045592605.1 Acutalibacteraceae bacterium | reverse complement strand
CGGTATAAAAATAAAACAGATATTTATAATCCAAGTCAGTAAAGAAAAACAATATATAAACTTGTTGATGGATTTTGATTTCTTTTCCATAATATCACCTCGAGATAGTTATTATATCACAATTAACCCAAAAAGTAAATTACGGCAGTATAAATTCCCTTTAATCACAAATAATAGTATCACGATTTGAAATTAAAGGAGAATTTATATATGAAAGCAACAGGAATAGTTCGTAGAATAGACGACCTTGGTCGTGTGGTTATACCAAAAGAAATTAGAAGGACGATGAGAATCCGTGAGGGAGACCCATTGGAAATCTATACCGATGCGAATGGGCTTGTGATATTTAAAAAATACTCGCCGATAGGCGAAATGTCGGCTTTCGCATCTCAGTACTGCGAAGCGCTATCGGGCGGTACGGTACTGGGTGTTGCTATAAGTGACTGCGATAAATTCATTTCGGCGGCGGGTATGCCGAAAAAGGAAGCAATAGGCATCGCTGTAGCCCCCGAACTCGATTCACTGATACGAGAACGCAGAACGGTGACTTCGGGACTTGAAAAAATAAAGGTTGCAGAGCGCAGTATGTTGGCTATGGCGCCGATAATTTCGGCGGGGGATGTTATGGGATGTGTAGCGCTTTTCGGTAGCGAAATGTCGGCGACTCTCAGTGAAGCAGATATAAAGCTTATCTCGGTTGCGGCATCATTTTTGGGTAGACTTATGGAAGAATAAAAAAGCACTTGCATTTTTATATAATGTATGATATAATCTTTACAGTATAAGAAGTAGGAAAGAGAGTAGGGCGACCTGCTCTTTACTTTTTGTTTGGGGTAAGGCGGTAAAAACCGCAACCCAAAAAGGAAAGGAATGATATTTTGGCAGGTATTGCAGACAAAATTTTCACACTGATAAAAGACACTGTGGAAAAAGAAAATGTTGTCCTTTGGGATGTTCGCTTTGTAAAGGAAGGCGCATCGTATTACTTAAGGGTGTACATTGACAAAAGTGACGGTATAAACATAGATGACTGCACAAATGTATCCCACGCGATTGATCCCGTGATAGATGAGGCTGACCCGATTGATAAATCGTATTATCTTGAAGTTTGCTCTCCTGGGCTTGAGCGTGAAATCACACGCCCCGAACATTTTTTGTGGGCAAAAGGCAAAGAAGTCAAGGTAAAGCTTTACAAAGCGCTTGACGGCAAAAAGGAAATTATAGGTACCGTTCTCGATTATGACGGTGGCTTAAAGTTAAATGTGGATGATGGCGGAATTTATCTTGAGAAAAAAGATTTTTCTACTGTCAGACTTAACGATTTATATAATAACTAAACTTGGAGGTACAAGGGAAAATGAAAAAAGATACTAAAGAATTTTTTGCGGCACTTAAAGTTATGGAAGAAGAAAGAGGCGTTCCGCAGGTTTATCTTGCAGAAAAAATAGCAAATGCTATCGTTGTAGCGCTTCGTAAGGATTACGGCAGTAATGATAATGTAAAATGTACAATCGACCCTGAAAAAATGATTTTCAGCGTTGTGGTACGTAAAGAAGTTGTAGATGTGGTTGAAGACCCATGTTCACAGATTACACGCGATGAAGCGGTAGCTATCGACTCACGCGCTGTTGAAAACGGTTTTGTCGAAATTAAACTTGATACAAAGCAGTTCGGCAGAATTGTGGCACAGACTGCAAAACACGTTATCCGCCAGGGTATCCGTGAAGCAGAGCGCGGACAGACTTTAGCCGAATTCCAGAACCGCAACAAAGAACTTTTAACTGCGGTTATTCAGCGTATCGACCCCAAAACAGGTAATGCTACTGTTACTATCGGCCGAACTGAAACAATACTTCCGAAACTCGAACAGGTACCCGGTGAAGAGCTTTACGAAGGCGACCACATTAAAGTTTATGTTGTCGATGTAAAGGAAACCGATAAGGGACCGAAAATTATGATTTCGCGTACACACTCAGGTCTTGTACGCCGCCTTTTTGAAACCGAAGTTCCCGAAATTTTTGATGGAACTATTGAGATTAAGTCAATCTCTCGTCAGGCAGGTTCCAGAACAAAGATTGCTGTCTATTCTGCAAACGAAGAAATCGACCCCGTTGGCGCTTGTATCGGTCAACGCGGTGCCAGAGTCAACACCATCGTTGAAGAATTGAATGGCGAAAAAATCGACATTGTTAAATACAGTGATGACCCCGCAACCTTTATCGGCGAAGCATTGGCTCCCGCTAAGGTTGTGTCGGTTGAGATTGAGAGCGAAAATCCGAAAGCCTGTCGTGTTACTGTTCCCGATGCTCAGTTATCTTTGGCTATCGGTAACAAGGGACAGAATGCCCGTTTGGCCGCCAAACTTACAGGTTGGAAAATCGATATAAGACCCGAAAGCGGCTTCTACGGAGAAGATACAGAGGACTAAAAAATGCAGAAGAAAAAAATTCCGATGCGAATGTGTACAGGTTGCGGCGAGATGTTGCCAAAAGCAGAACTGATACGCGTAGTTAAAACTCCCGAAGGGGATATTTTGATAGATTTAAAGGGCAAAACGAACGGTCGCGGCGCATATATTTGCAAAAGCGAAGAATGTCTGGCTAAAGCCATAAAAGCCAAAAGGCTTGAGAGAACATTTGACTGCGCTATATCGCCCGAAATATACGAAACTTTAAAAAAGGATTTAATTAATGAACAGTAAGATACTTACACTTTTGGGATTTGCTTCAAAGGCGGGTAAATTATCATACGGTATGGCAGATACGGTAGCATCGCTAAAAAAAGGCGTAGCATGTATGGTAATAGCCGCCGCTGACACATCCGACAAAAGTAAAAAAGAACTTATTTTTCACGCACAGAAATATAATACCGAAAGTTTTATTTTCAGCGGCACTACCGCCGATGATTTAGGCAAAGCAATAGGCCGCGCCTGTACGGTAATTTCGGTAAACGATAAGGGTTTTGCAGATGCCGTTTTGAAAATCTGCAAAGAAACAATTTAAGGAGGAAATGCCGATGATGGTAAAATACAAGGTTAGCGATATTGCTAAAGATTTTAATGTTCCCACAAAGGAAATCACCGCGCTGCTCGAAGAGAAAACGGGTGACGCTAAAAAATCCGGCTCGGCACTCAGTACAGAAGAACTGGATATTATTTTCGAGGTTATGACCGAAAAGCACTCGGTTAAGAGCTTTGATGAATATTTTGAAACGGGCGAAAAGGCTCGTATTGCGGCTGCAGAAGAAAGAAAGGCAGCAAGAGAAAAGAAGTTAGCCGAACAGATGGCAATTCTTGAACAGTTAAAGGCTGCGGCAGAAGCCGAAAAAGCGGCAGCACAGAAGCCAGAGCCCAAAAAGGCCGAAGAAAAGAAAGAAACAAAGAAACCTGCTGATAAAAAGGTGGAAAAGAAGCCCGAAAAGGTAGCAGCAGAGCCGAAAAAAGTGGAAGAACCGTTAGTAGCTCCGCCCAAAAAACAAAAGGTTGGCGGCGCAGCGCCTAACCGTGGACCTGCGCAGATTCGCCACGTTGATACACGTACTGTACACGTTGATATGGAAAAATACAACGAAAAGTACGAGAATATTGTACCTGCCAACACAATGCGTGACAACTATTCAAGAAAACAGAAGATTAAGCAGAAATCTCAGGATTATAAGCGTCCGCAGGGTGCAAAGCGCGAGACCGAAGCAGATAAGTTAACACGTCTGCAGCTTGAAAAAATCAAGAAAACTCCTATAACTGTTACTGTAGGGGATGAAATAACGGTAGGCGAACTTGCGGCTGCTCTTAAAAAGACTGCGGCAGAAGTTATAAAGAATCTTATGAAACTCGGTATGATGGCAACCGTTAACCAGGTAATCGACTACGATACTGCAGAAATTGTGGTTACCGAAATGGGTGCTAAAATAGAGAGAGCCGTTGTTGTAACCATTGAAGAACAGATTATGGATGACAGTGAAGATACGGCAGAATCCTTAAAGCCGAGAAGTCCTGTTGTAGTTGTTATGGGACACGTTGACCACGGTAAAACATCTCTGTTGGATGCTATCCGTAACTCTGCAGTAACCGACACCGAAGCAGGCGGTATTACACAGGCTATCGGTGCTTATAGGGTTAATTGTAAGGGACAGGATATAACATTCCTTGATACACCCGGACACGAAGCATTTACAGCTATGCGCCAACGCGGTGCTATGGCTACAGATATTGCGGTACTCGTTGTTGCGGCAGATGATGGTATTATGCCGCAGACCGTTGAAGCTATAAACCACGCAAAAGCGGCAGGTGTACAGATTATTGTTGCAATCAACAAAATGGATAAACCCACCGCTAACCCCGATGTTATCAAACAACAGTTGACAGAATATTCTTTGGTACCTGAAGAATGGGGCGGCGATATTATCTGCGTTCCCGTTTCTGCAAAAACCAAGATGGGTATTGACGATTTGCTCGAAAACATACTTCTTGTTGCCGAAATGATGGAACTCAAAGCCAATCCCGACCGCAGAGCCAGTGGTGTTGTTATCGAAGCATAC
>JAZNUZ010000026.1:0-3971 GCA_045592605.1 Acutalibacteraceae bacterium | reverse complement strand
ATCGTGGATGAAAATATTGATGAATTGGTCGATGTTTTACGGGAAAAAGGTGGAGAGTATGTTGAAGGCTCTACCGATGAAGAAATAGAGCAGATGATTAAAACCACAATAACAGAAAATACCGATAAAATTATGGAGAAATTACCCGACCCTAAAGAGTTAATAACTCAGGTTACTGTGGGAAATCCTGAATTACAGGGAACCTTTGATATAGTCGGCCGTGTTAATTCAATAAAACCTACGGTTATCGGTGTAATGATTGCGGTTGCTTTACTTATCTTTGTTTGCAGACTCCTTGATTTTAAGGGTGTCAGATGGTTGTCTGTTGATTTGTTTATCGCATCGGGCTTTTTGGTTATTGTCTGCACCGCGCTTTTAATCGGCTCGTCTACCATTAATGCGTTTTTAGGCGCAGAAGGAGTTATAGGTGGCATTTTAGGTGGATTTATGTCGGAATTTACTAAAGGTATGGTTATCCGTACAGCAGTAATCCTTGCTATTGCCACAGTGCTTATTGTAGCTTATGTGTTTATCAAAAAGGCTCTTGCTAAAAAGAGAAACGCAGTGTCTACTGAAGGAGAAATACCGTTTGAAGCAATAATCGGAGAAAATTTGGAATAAACTGAAAGATAAACGCAAAACCTCACGATGGTTTTATCCATCGTTTGTTTTTGCTTTTAAAACTTATTTTTTCTTCGGTTTTTTGATACGGTTGAGCTTTTTGTTCATCTTCAAAAGTTCTTCTTTGGTAAATGAAATATTCATCATACCCATCATACTGGTCAAACGAAGTACGGTGAATCCACCCATCATCTGCATAAGACCGCTGTCGGCTTTAAGGTCAACATCAAATCCGCCAGACTTTTTCTCGCCCGGATTTTTCTTTTTACCCGCATCCATCTTCTTTTTAAGTGTAAGCCCCATACCTACAAACCAAAGTTTGCCTCTGGGGGACTCCATAATATCCGAAATTTTGTCGTTGAGAGAGAAACGACCTTCAGGTGCATCAATATCAAACCAGTTGAGAACAGCGCCTTGTTCAACAAGTACATAGTCCATATTTCGCTCGGCTACCTTGCGGATAGTACTCTGGTCAGATAGTTCACCTGCACGGGCTATAATGGTGCTTTCGCCTTCGTTTTTAACATCAAAGTAGAAGAAATGGTCTGCGGCTGTTTTCTTTCCGATGCTCTCTCCATTTACAAAGAGTTCTACTTCGGGTTGATTGGAATAAACTGTAACCTTTGTTACATCTTCCACACGGTCAATATAACGTTTGCCGCAAACGTGTACGAACGGCTCATCCGATAACCATGCTTTGTAAGCATAGAACGAGTCTTTTTTGTACTTGCGGTCGAATGTTACAAGACCCTTGTGGTTTTGTCCGTTTTCGCCGCCTTCATTTCTTGCATCGGCGCCAAAGTCGAACATATTCCATACATGTGTAGCCCACATATATTTACGGGTAAACAACTGTTTGATAAGTTCTTCGTGGTAAAACGCCTGATATTCTTCGGTATAGTCGCCTTGTTTCGGGTCGGATGTGTGCCAGTTAAGTGCTTCACAACCGTATTCTGAGCAACCAATCGGAATAGTAGGATGCATTTCGTGGAATTTGTCAAACCAAGGTCCGTTCATTGAAGTGTCCCCACCGTACCAACCAAAATAGTGGTTGTAGGATACAACATCGGGAATAAGCAGATAGGGGTCATCCATTTTACACATAGATACGGCAGCGATTGTAGTTAATCGGGTTTTATCCATATTGTGAACTAAATCGTTGAGAATTCTGTGATTTTCGAGAAGGTCTTCATCAGAACCACCGATGGAAATTTCGTTAGAAAGTCCCCATACAACGATTGATGGGTGGTTGTAGTTTTGAACTATAAGTTCCTTCATCTGAGAAATGGTGTTTTCGCGACCTGTCGGCATATGTTTTGAAATGTAGGGAATTTCTGCCCAGATAACAAGACCGCGCTCATCACAAAGGTCATAGAAGTATTGGTCGTGCTGATAGTGAGCCAAACGGATTGTTGTAGCTCCAACCTCGCAAATCAAATCCATATCTTCTTCGTGGTGTTCGGGGAGAAGCGCATTACCAAATCCCCATCTGTCCTGGTGGCGAGAAACACCGCGAAGTGGATATTCTTCACCGTTTAGGATAAAGCCGTTGTCAGGGTCAATTTTAAAACTTCTGCAGCCAAAACGGTTGCATACATTATCTATTACTTCGCCGTTTTCTACAATTTCCACTTCACAACAGTAGAGATAGGGGTCGCGGCGGCCGTGCCATAAGTGAACATCTTTCATTTCAAAGACAACTTTTGTATCAGCGGTTTCTATTCTGTCAAGTTCTTTTTCATCGGCATCATAGATTGTGTAAACAAGCTTTTGATTTTCTTTTAAGTTCTTAACAAAAGCTTCTACTCCAATATTTGCGTTTTTACCGTAAACGGTGGGGGTTATCATAAGTCCCGGACCACCGTAATAGTCAAGGTCGAAGTGTGAATTGTTTACACAGATGAGATTTACATTACGATAGATACCGCCGTAGAATGTAAAGTCTGCCATCTGGGGATATACAGTCTCATTTGCCGAGTTATCAACTATAACCGCAATTTCGGTTTCATCAGATAAGGCTTCTGTAATATCTACGCGCCAGGTAGAATAACCGCCATCGTGGTGAGCTAATTTTTCACCATTAACGAAAAGGTCGGCAGAAGAGTTGGTGCCGCAAAACTCGATATAATAAAGGTCGGCTTCAGGCAACTCAGATTTTTTGATGGTTTTAGCATAAAGACAAGAGCCGCGGAAATAGTCGTTTCCACCATCCTGACCATCGATAGCATTCCAGGAATGCGGAAGATTTACAGTCTCGCCTTCACGGCAGAGAACATCGGTGGTGTCTTTTTGGAACAACCAGTTTTGATTGAGATTTAAAATGTTTCTCATAATTTTCCTCCAAAAACAGAATATAAAAAAGTCCGATTGTCGCTTGACAATCGGACTTTAAAAAGTTTTAAGCTAAATTGCAAGCGTTAGTGCCGGGTAAAAATTATTCAGCTTCAATTTCACGACCAAGGTCTTTGTTCATCTTTTCAAGTGTCTTCTTATCAAGATTATAAATAACACCAAGTCCGATGAACTGTAGAACAGCAGAGAAAAGGAAGGTAGCGGCAACTATATAACGCATATTAACTGCAACTTCCCAAAGCTGATTTCCTTCGTTTGCACCAACGTATCCGAATGCAACCATTATGATGAGTACGAGAGAAGGTCCGATACCTTGAGCGAGTTTACGGAAGAATGAATGAAGTGAATAAACAACACCTTCTTCGCGTGTTCCGAATTTCCATTCATTGTAGTCGATAGCATCTCCCATCATAGCCCAGGAAACTGTTGAATAAATTCCAAGACCGAGTGAGAAGAACAACTGACAAACAATGTATATTACAAGGTCAAGACCTGTATTGTTAGGCATAATGATGAAAAGGCCGAGACCTGCAACGATAGAAACGATTGAACCAAATGTTGCAAGTTCTTTCTTACCATACTTAGCAACCATTTTACGAGCCAAAGGAGTGAAGAGAACAATAGGAATCATAGCGAAAAGCTGTACGATACCGGAAATCTGTACATTTTTAAAGTAAGACTGGAAGATTACGGTTACAGCTGTTGTTGCACCCTGCATACCGATGAACATACCCATAGCAGCAACAGTAGCGCCAACTGCGGGACGGTTCTTTATAAAGTTACCAAAAGCTTTAAATACATTGAACTTAGGTGTGTCTTCACTAAGAGTAACTGAAGTATCAACGCGGATTTCGGTGTTTTTAATCATAAACTGGAAGCAGAAGAATCCAAGAATACCCATGATGAGAGCTGCAATAAATACGCGTTCACCGATAAGATTATTGTTGCTGTCGTAAATAATAAAGGGGAGAATAACCATCGGAAGCATGTTTCCGAAG
>JAZNUZ010000025.1:0-3502 GCA_045592605.1 Acutalibacteraceae bacterium | reverse complement strand
GGACTACCGAAAACGGCAGGGGATATACGGTAATGGTAACCCCATCTTTGTATCAGCGTAGCGGAATTGTCGAAGTGGTTGATTATATATAAAACAAAAAAGAGTGCCGAGCACTCTTTTTTATTTTGCGTTTTTCATTAAATTTTCGGCCATTGAGCGTAATTCTTCTTCGCTTTTTCCAAAGTTTGTACTCTGCGTTAATGTTTCTTGAACAAATTTAGGAAGAGAGTCAAAGTATGCTTTAAATTCAGGATTTTCGTTTAATAATTCTTTCATAAAATCACCCTTTAATAGTTTGAACTATTAAAGGGTGAAATATGTATTATTTTTTCTGAAGAGCTTTTTGTTGTCTTATATCGGTGCCGAAAAATTTAATCAATTCATAGTTGCCTAAAAAACGGGAAGAAATACGCGGAGTATATCTCTGCTCAATTTCGGCAAATGTGAGATTTGTGTTAATTATTGTGGCTTTTCGGTTTAAAATACGGGTGTTGACAATATTATAGAAAACCGACTGTGTAAATGATGTGGAAAATTCGGTTCCAAGGTCATCAATTACAAGTAAATCAACATCCAGTAAAGCTTCCATTTTGTCGTTGGTGCCCGAGTAGGAAAAATGCTCTTTTTCAACTTCCGAGAATAAATTTTGCGCCGAGCCGTAAATTATACCAAATCCGCGGTCCACCATTTCCGATACGATGGCTAAAGATAAGTGCGTTTTGCCAAGCCCCGTATTGCCCATAAACAATAAACTCTTTGAGTTTTCGCCGAAGTTTATGCAATATTCTTTTGCCATTTTAAGAATGCCTGTCATTACTTTTCTTGGTACCACACCGTTTTTGTCGGGCGTGTTGGAATAGAATTTCAAATCAAAATTTTCAAACTTCTGATTTGTTATAGGCATCTGTTTTGATAAATCTTCAAAAGTGATCTGCTTGGCAAGTGCTTTTACACACTCACAGAGTTTACCATTGGTATAACCTGTGTCACTACATAATTTGCAGTTTGATTCGGGTTTTTCTAACTCTGCATCCCTTAAAATCTGTTCCTTTCTTTTGGTGAGAGTTACAGACTCTTCTTTTAAAACTTCGAGTCCCGAAAAGTCACCCGAAAGGGCGGCAACGGCGGCTTTAGAACCGATTTTACCGAGAACTGTATCTATTTTCTGGAGTTCGGGGATATTACTGTAAACCTTTTCCAGTTCACTGTTATATAAACTTTCGCGTTTACGCGCGTTTTCGGTAATAATTTTGAGCGCTTTTGAATAAGTTTCACTATTATAACCCATTATCAGTTCTCCCCGTATCCTTTGTTTATTATTTGTTCTATTAAGTCAAGTTCTTCCTTGGTGCGACCGAAATCGCTTTCTTCTTTAACTTTGGTATTTCCTTTTTGTATTTTAATTAATGCATCTTTTTCGGTTTTAACACCGCCATTATACCAATTTTCGAGAATTTTCGCTACATAAGGCATAGAAAATTTAGATTTTGTGTCAACACATTGTTCATATGCCAAACGAAGTACGGCGCGGTCAAATCCCCAGGAGTTTACCCATTTATCTGAGTTTTCAAGTTCCTTGCTGCTTGGAATTCTGTCATCAATTCCGAAAGCTGCCCTAACTATTTTCCATGCATTTTTTTGCTTGTAAAACTCGGTTATATACTTTTCTGCGGCGGTTATGGTGGTGACACCTTTATTCATCCATTCTGCTGCAGTGCGCTGAATGAAACCTAAAGTGCATTTATTTTCCTTTTTGGCATATTCAAGCAACATAAGTATTAATGAAACATCCATACCTTCATCTTCGTATAACCAAAGTAAAACGCGTGATTCGTTATCCTTAAGCAATCTGCCGAATTTAACCTGAGATTCCTGTAAAAGAAATGCAAAGCGTTCATCTTCGACGGCACGTCGTATGACATCGCGGCGCGTTGGCATTTCGGTAATAGGTTTCTTTGTTGTTTTCGGCTTTTCTTCGGGAGTGATTTGTGGGATTTCAGGCGCATTTTTTGACACAAGAATACCCGCATTACACCAGTAAAGTAAGGCATCATCGATTTCGCTTTTGGGTATGCGAAGCTCTTCCGCCATTTCATCTGCAGTCTTGTTTGATGCGATATGGCGGAAAAAGTATATGATAACTTTAAGTTGTGTGGCACTTGCAAGTTTTAAATGCTTATCGGCTATATCGCCCGGTAGGGTAAAGGCACTCCTAAAACTTGCGGGGTTTACATAATACTCCATAATATACACCTTTAAAACAATATGGAAACATTGTATCATAAATTTTTCCCCTTGTAAACCAAGCATAATTTTAAAAAATTTGACAATAACACAATAATTTGAAAAAAACATCAAATTTTACCGAAAAAATACTAAATGTTGTTAAAAAAATTTTTTAAAAACTATTGCAGTGAGAACAATTTAATTGTATAATATAACATATATATTTAAAAGGGAGTCTTTGTATGTCAGTATTAGTTACAGGCGGTGCAGGTTATATAGGAAGCCACACCTGTATTGAAATGATTAAAGCGGGTTATGATGTTGTAATTATCGATAACCTTGATAACAGTAACGTCGAGTCACTCAGACGTGTTGAAAAAATCGTAGGTAAAAAGATTAAGTTTTACGAAAACGATGTAAGAGATAAGGATGCTCTTAGAAAAATATTTAGCGAAAACAGTATTGATGCCGTAATTCACTTTGCAGGTCTTAAGGCGGTAGGTGAGTCGGTAGCAAAACCGATCGAATATTACGATAATAACCTTATCAGTACAATATATTTACTCGAAGTTATGCGTGAGTTTTCTGTTAAGAAATTAGTGTTCTCATCTTCTGCTACCGTTTACGGCGTAGCAAAGGAAATGCCGCTAAAAGAAGGTATGCCGATAGGCGCCATCAATCCTTATGGTAGAACAAAGTTGTTTATTGAAGAAATGCTTCGCGACCTTTATGTGTCGGATAACACCTGGAGTATTGCGTTGCTTCGTTATTTCAACCCCATCGGCGCACACGAAAGCGGTACAATCGGCGAAGACCCGAAGGGTATCCCGAATAACTTAATGCCCTATATTTCACAGGTTGCAGTTGGCAGACGCGACAAACTTCACGTTTTCGGCAACGACTATGATACCGTTGACGGTACGGGTGTACGCGACTATATCCACGTGTGTGACTTGGCAGTCGGCCACGTTAAAGCGGTTGACTGGGCGCTTAAAAATACCGAGTGCGAAGAGTTCAATTTGGGCACAGGTAACGGCACGAGTGTTTTACAGCTTAAAGATGCATTTGAAAAAGCAAGTGGGGTAGAAGTTCCGTTTGTAATTGACCCGCGCAGACCGGGTGACCCCGATGAAGTTTATGCCGATGCTAGTAAGGCAAACAAAGTTCTCGGCTGGACTGCTACAAGAAATATTGAAGATATGTGCCGTGATACTTGGAACTGGCAAAAGAACAATCCTAACGGCTTTAACGAATAATAATTAAAAACAACTCCGCC
>JAZNUZ010000024.1:0-1643 GCA_045592605.1 Acutalibacteraceae bacterium | reverse complement strand
GGTAAAACATATCTTGCGGTTGCTATGGCGGTTACGGCATATCGTTCAAAATTGGTTAGCAAAATTGTGCTGACACGCCCTGCGGTTGAGGCCGGAGAAAGTCTTGGCTTTTTGCCTGGCGACCTACAACAAAAGGTTGACCCATATTTAAGGCCGTTATACGATGCACTGTTCGATATGTTAGGCCCTGAGCTGTTTGCAAAGTGTCAGGAACGCGGTGATATTGAAGTTGCACCCCTGGCATATATGCGCGGAAGAACGCTTGATGACAGTTATATAATTCTTGATGAAGCACAAAATACCACCAATGAGCAAATGAAAATGTTTTTAACTCGTCTGGGTAACAATTCAAAAATTGTTGTCACTGGTGATATTACTCAAATTGACCTTCCAAAAGGTAAAACTTCAGGTCTTAAAACTGCAATCAGTATTTTAAAAAATATTGATGATATTGCAATAGTACGCCTTAACAGCAGAGATGTCGTAAGACATAAATTGGTACAAAAAATAATAGATGCTTATGAAAAAAGTGATGGAAAGGAAAAGTAATATGGGTAAAGTAAAGGTCGTTATAAATGATAATCAAAAAGCAATCAAATTACCTTCAGGCACCCGTTTTCTTATCAGAAAAGCCTGTATTGCCACACTAAAGGTGGAAGAATTTCTGTCTGATGCTGAAATAAACGTTACACTTGTTGATAAAAAACGAATTCACGAAGTGAATCTTGAGTTCAGGAATATTGATTCACCAACCGATGTGTTATCATTCCCGCTCGGCGAGAATGGTACATACGATACAAACCCCGAAAACGGCAATAAAATGCTGGGTGATGTTCTCATTTGCGTTGAAAAAGCATTTGAACAGGCCGACCTTTACGGGCACGGAATTGAACGCGAAATAGCATATCTTACAATTCACTCGGTTTTGCACCTTTTAGGCTATGACCACGAAAACGGTGGATTGGAAAAGGTGAAAATGCGTGATAAAGAAGAGACGGTGCTTGACCTTCTCGGTCTTGCAATAGTTAAAGAATAGGAGAAAACAAATTGTCAGAACAAACATCTGCATTTATCGGTGTTATAGGTAGGGCTAATGTCGGAAAATCTTCATTTGTTAATAAGGCGTTAGGTCACAAAGTATCTATAGTTTCTAATAAGCCGCAAACTACCCGTACGAGAATTATGGGGATTATTAACAAGGGAGATTTACAACTTGTATTAATCGACACACCCGGTTTTCATAAGCCACACAATACTTTGGGCGAGAATATGATGAGAGCGGTGTCTTCGGGATTGACCGATGTTGATGCGGTTATTTTAATTGTCGATGCAGCACCAAAATTCGAAATGTCTGATGGTGAAATACCACTTGCGGAACAGGAATTAATTCAAGAAATTAAAAATCGTAAATTAAAGGCAATTCTCGGTATAAATAAGATAGATTTGTTGGAAGACAAAGAAGAACTGCTTTCAATAATTTCAAAATATATCTCAAAGTTCGATTTTGATGCGGTTGTGCCTTTTTCTGCCAAGACCGGCGATGGAGTTTCGGCAGTTATTTCGGAAGCCGAAAAGTTTGCTAAAAAATCGGTTCATTATTTTTCTAATGATGATTTTACAGACCAACCCGATAGGGTTATGGT
>JAZNUZ010000023.1:0-2842 GCA_045592605.1 Acutalibacteraceae bacterium | reverse complement strand
ATGGCTACGATCCGACTTTACGCGCAGTAGTGAAACAATTAAAAAATATGCAATTCAAGATGAAAAATTTTTATTGCATAACAATGTTAAGATAATTATCGCAGCCTGTGGTACAGTAAGTGCTGTAGCGGCAGATACAGGTAACTCTCTCCCCGTTCCGTTCTTCGAAGTGATTTCATATGCCGTTAAGGCGGCCGTACGTGCCACTAAGAATGGTAAAATAGGTGTAATCGGTACACCTGCCACCATTAGCAGTTCTGAACACAAGCGACAACTTTTATCAATAGACCCAACACTTGATATAACCGAAGTAAGTTGTGCTTTATTTGTTCCCTTTGTTGAAGAAGGATGGGTGGATATCGATAACCCCGCTATTTATGAAACCGCTAAGATTTATCTGGAGCCACTGAAAAAAGCAAATGTAGATACAATAATTCTCGGTTGCACCCATTACCCCATTCTATCCGATATCATAGCAAAAATAATGGGAGATAATGTAACGCTCATTAATATGGGTACTGCAACTGCCGATGCTATAAAAGATTACCTTACAAATTATAATCTTTTAAACACGGATAATAATAAGGGTGTTAATAAGTTTTTTGTCAGCGATATGACAAATTCTTTTGAAAAGACTGCTCAGATTCTTTTGGGTGAAAAAATTGACTGCAGTAATGCAGAACAGGTGGATATAGAAAAAATATGAAAGATGTTTTAATTAATATTAAGGGTTCACAAAGCAACGACACCGACAGTGATGTTATTGAATTTACCACTTTAGGTAAATTAGCAGAGCGCGATGGTAAATATATGTTGGTTTACGAAGAAAATAAAACCATCGAAGGTTCTCTCGTTAAAACAACCCTTAAGGCAGATGAAAACAGAATATCCCTTAACCGAAGCGGAGCTATTGAAAGTCGTTTGATTATTGAAAGCGGCAGACGTAATAAATGTTTTTACTCCATTCCGCAAGGTGAAATTGTTTTAGGTATTTTCGGTGAATATATTAAAAATAATTTAAAAGATAACGGCGGAAAACTTGAAATGAGTTATACTGTCGATATAGACAATGGTCTGATAAGTAAAAATACTATAGAAATATCAGTAAAAGAGGTTTAAAAAGTGTCACAGATTGTAAATATTGCAAAAGAACAAATAAATAATTGTATAATTAATGCTGCAAAAAAAGCTATTGCTCTGGGTGAATTCCCCGAAGCCGAGCTTACTCCTTTTATAATTGAAATCCCTGCAAATCGCGAACACGGAGACTATGCGGTTAACGCGGCTATGTCATGGGCTCGTATTTTCCGTTCACAACCCAGAAAAATTGCCGAAACACTTATGAATAATGCAGAACTCGAAAATACATACATAGAAAAATATGAAATTGCAGGTCCGGGTTTCATAAACTTTTATCTTAACTCAAAATATTATTCAGATATTCTCATGGATGTTGATACATTGAAGGATGATTATGGTAAAAGTAATTATGGAGAAAACAAGCGCGTACTTGTAGAATTTGTTTCAGCAAATCCCACAGGTCCTATGCACATAGGTAATGCGCGTGGTGGTGCTTTAGGTGACTGTCTTGCTGCAGTACTGCAGTCTGCCGGTTTCTTAGTAGAAAGAGAGTTCTACATTAATGATGCAGGTAATCAGATTAATAAATTCGGGCTTTCTTTAGATTTAAGATATCAACAAATTTTTGATAATAGTATTGAAATGCCGGAAGACTCCTATCACGGTGCAGATATAATCGCACATGCTAACGCTTTCGCAGAAATTCACAAAGATGAATACCTATCTAAAAGTACCGAAGACAGAAGAAAAGCATTAGTTGAATTTGCACTCCCAAAGAATATTCAAGGTCTACATGATGACTTACTCAAATATAGAATCGAATATAACACCTGGTTTAAGGAGAGCACTTTACATGCAAACGGTGAAACTGCGCGTATAATCGAGTTATTAAAGCAAAGCGGCCACACCTATATAAATGAAGATGCTCTTTGGTTTAAAGGCAGTGATTTTGGTTCGGATGATTTCGTACTAGTAAGATCAAACGGCGTTCCTACCTATGTAGTGCCGGATATTGCATATCACTATAATAAACTGGTAACCAGAAAATTCGACAAAGCTATTGATATTCTTGGTGCCGACCACCACGGTTATGTACCGCGTTTGAAGGCGGCACTTACCGCTCTCAGTGTTGATGCTAATCGTTTAGATGTAGTTCTTATGCAAATGGTACGACTGGTTCGTGATGGCCAGGTTATCAAAGCTTCAAAACGTTCGGGTAAAGCAATTACTTTGGTTACATTACTAGATGAAGTCCCGATTGATGCCGCAAGATTTTTCTTCAATTTAAGAGAAGCCAACAGTCATTTCGATTTTGACCTTGATTTGGCGGTTGCACAGTCCAGTCAAAACCCTGTTTACTATGTGCAATATGCTTATGCCAGAATTTGCAGTATTTTGAAAAATTTAGAGATTGATGGAATTGAGATAAGAAAACCCATAACCGAAGAATTAAATCTTTTAAATACCGCCGAAGAACGTGACCTAATCGTCCATTTATCAACTCTTACAGATGAAATTAAGAGCGCAGCCAGAACATACGACCCTGCAAAAATGACACATTATGTTACTGAACTTGCAACAAAATTCCACAAGTTCTACAATGCCTGTCGTGTACGCGGCATTGATGATAGCTTGATGCAAGCTCGTGTTCTGCTCTGTCGTACTACGGGTATAGCAATCAAAAACGTATTAACTATGTTAAAAATTGATGCACCTGAAAGTATGTAAAAAAGCAATAAATATCCACCCGCATAGCGGGTGG
>JAZNUZ010000022.1:0-3173 GCA_045592605.1 Acutalibacteraceae bacterium | reverse complement strand
GAAATAGGCAGTATTATTAAGGATAAAAATAAAGTGGATGTGCGTTTTGCATTCTGTTTCCCCGATACATATGAAATAGGAATGTCGCATCTGGGAATGAAAATACTTTATTCGCTTTTTAATGAGCGTGAAGATATTTGGTGCGAAAGGGTTTTTGCGCCCTGGGTGGATTTTGAACAGGTAATGCGCGAAAATGATATTCCGCTTTTTGCACTTGAGAGCCGCGACAGTATAAAAGATTTTGATATTATTGGCTTTACTTTGCAGTATGAACTTAGTTATACAAATGTAATAAATATGCTATCTTTAGCGGGAATACCGCTCAGAAGCAGTGGCAGAAAAACACTCGCGCCGTTGGTGGTTGCGGGTGGTCCTTGTGCTTGTAATCCCGAACCCATTGCAGATTTTATTGACATTTTCTTTTTAGGCGAAGGCGAAGAAGTTGACTTAGAACTTATCGACCTGTATAAAAAATACGGCAAAAACGGGGACAAGCAGGCTTTTCTAAGAGAAGCGGCAAAAATCCCCGGGGTATATGTTCCGTCCCTTTATGATATAGAGTATAACGAAGATAATACGGTCAAACGGATAGTTCCCAAGGGTGATGCGCCCAAAAGCGTAAGGAAACGTATAATCAGTGATATGGACAAGGTCTATTATCCTGATAATTTCGTGGTACCCTACATAGAGATTGTGCACGACCGCGCAGTACAGGAAATTTTTCGTGGTTGCATACGTGGCTGCCGTTTTTGTCAAGCAGGTTTTATTTACCGCCCTGTAAGAGAAAAATCGTTTGAAACTGCTAACCGACAGGCTTTTGATCTTTGCAAAAATACGGGATATGATGAAATTTCGCTTTCATCCCTTAGTACAAGTGATTATACAGAACTTGAGCCGCTGCTTAACAGTATGCTCGCGTGGTCAAATAAAGAAAATGTGAGTCTGTCGCTGCCTTCTTTACGTGTGGATAATTTTTCGAAAGAATTGCTTGAAAAAATAAATCACGTAAGAAAAAGCGGTCTTACCTTTGCGCCTGAAGCGGGCACACAAAGACTCAGAGATGCAATAAATAAAAACGTAACCGAAGAAGAAATAATGAAAACCTGTTTAACAGCATTTGAAGGTGGGTATACTTCTGTTAAACTGTATTTTATGTTAGGACTTCCCACCGAAACAGATGAAGATGTTTGCGCCATTACGGCTTTAGGTCAAAAAATAGTTAATTTATTTTACAATATGGAAAATAAGCCTAGGGGAAAGGGCGTTAATGTTTCAATCAGCGTTTCTACCTTTGTTCCGAAACCCTTTACACCTTTCCAGTTTGAACCGCAGATTTCTATAGATGAAATGCGTCGACGACAAAAGTTACTAAGAGATAGTGTTACCACAAAAAAGGTTTCGGTATCTTGGCACGAGTCATCGGTAAGTTTTCTTGAAGGCGTGTTTGCACGAGGCGACAGAAGACTTTCCGATGTAATAGAAGCGGCACTTAAAAAGGGATGCCGTTTTGATGGTTGGGATGAGTGTTTTTCTTTGGAAAAATGGTTGGAAGCATTTGATGAATGCGGAATAAACCCCGAATTTTATACAGTACGTGAAAGAAAATACGAAGAAGTGTTGCCGTGGGAACACCTTGACTACGCGGTTTCCAAGGAATTTTTGATAGAACAGGACAAACTCGCCCGACAGAGCACCACCACGCCAAATTGCCGTGAAAAATGCTCCAACTGCGGTGCCGCTTGTTTTAAAGGAGGGGTTTGCGTTGAAAAACGTTAGGGTTGTTTACAAGAAAAAATCTCTTCTTAAGTTTATTTCTCACCTTGATACGAATAGGTTTATGATACGGGCACTAAGGCGTACCGATATACCGTTTTGGTATACCGAAGGCTTTAACAGACATCTTTATATAAATTTTGCGTTGCCGTTATCTTTGGGTTTTGAGAGCGATTATGAAATTATGGAATTAAAACTGTCTGATGATGATTATCCGCTTGAAGCTGTTAAAAAAAGAATAGAAGAAGTTATGCCGGAACAAATTGAAATTATAAGCGTGGAAAATCCTGTTATGAAAAACAGTGAAATTGCCTTTGCTGAATTCAATATTGTTTTTGATGGCGATGTATTGAGCCAAATCAACGAATTTATTTCTCGCGAAGAAATTCTTATAGGTAAGAAGAATAAAAAGGGTGTTATTAAGACTGTTAATCTTGCCGATAAGATAAAATCGTGGAATACTAAATATGAAAACGGTGCAACTGTACTTAACATCGTGTTACCTGCGGGAAGCAGCGAAAATATTAATCCTACTTTATTTTTAGATGCTTTAAAAGAAGAGTGGCAAATACCTTTTTATGAGATAACGCGCCATAGTATTTTAAATAGCAATTTAGAAAAATTTATATAACTTTTAGGAGTATATATGTCAGAAAATAAGTATACGGAAGAATTTTTCGAAGAGTATGAGCGAAAAATGAATACGGCGAATAAAATAAATTTAGAAAGAGAAATGGCGGCTTCTGATAAAAAGCCACGAAGAGAAAAGCGTTTTGGCACCGTTTTAGTAGTTTTTGCTCTTATCCTGGTCGCTGCGCTTATTATAGGTAATCTATGGCCCGACGCAGAACCTACACCGCCCGAGAATGCCGATAATACCGCTTCGGATGTTATTGATAATAAGGAAGAAGAAAAAAAACCGATTTTTAAGGTTTTCAAGACCGAAAATACATCGGCATTCGCTTATAATATCGTGAGTGAGTACGGAATAATGATAGATGCTCATACGGGGGAGATTATATATGAAAAAAATGCAGATGCTAAAATTTTCCCAGCATCACTCACTAAAATTTTAACCCTGTTGGTAGCGGTTGAAAACATAACAGATTTAAACGATACATTTCAGATGACCAGTGAAATTATCGACCCGCATTATAGGGAAGGGGCTTCGATGGCTGGGTTTGCACCGGATGAAGTTATTTCGGTGCGCGATTTACTGTATGGTTCAATTTTACCATCTGGCGCAGATGCTACTACTGCCATTGGTATATACGTTGCCGATACAGAAGAACGCTTTGCCGAACTTATGAATAAAAAGGCAGAAGAACTCGGACTTACTACCGCGCATTTTTGTAATACAAGCGGTCTGCATGACCCTAATCACTATTGTACCGTTAAGG
>JAZNUZ010000021.1:0-1781 GCA_045592605.1 Acutalibacteraceae bacterium | reverse complement strand
ATAGGTAATACCAACATTACTCTCGGCCTTTATGATGAAGAAATTTTACTTTTCACCGCGCGACTTTCAACCGATTCACGCCGTACTGCCGACCAGTATGCTATTGACATTAAAGACATTCTGTTTTTGCACGGTTGCCGTCACGAAACTGTGGAAGATGCGGTTATCTGCTCGGTTGTGCCCTCTGTAGGTAAAGCTGTCAGCAGTGCTATATCTTTGCTCTGCCACATTGTGCCCGTGGTACTTGGACCAGGTGTTAAAACAGGCCTTAATATAAGAATAGATAATCCCGCGCAACTCGGCGCCGACTTGGTTGCGGGTGCGGTTGGTGCTTTACACGAATATACAATGCCCTGCGTCGTAATCGATATGGGAACCGCCACAACCATCACGGTGCTTGACCAGAACGGTGCCCTGCTTGGCGGCGCTATCGCAGCAGGTGTCGGACTCACACTTAAAGCGCTTACTGAAAACACTTCGCAGCTTCCTGCTGTGAGCATTGAGTCTCCGAATAAGGTAATCGGAACAAATACCGCGGATTGTATGCGTTCTGGTCTTGTTTTTGGAACCGCGGCAATGCTTGACGGTATGATTGACCGCATTGAAGAGCAATTAGGACAGCCGGTAAATGTGGTCGCTACAGGCGGCCTTTCACGTGAAATCGTCGGCCACTGTCAGAGAAATATTATTTATAATGAAAACCTTTTGCTTGACGGTTTAAGGCTTATTTATGAGAAGAATAACTAATTTTTGATATTTTCTTGTACTACTTAAATTTTAGGTAATCAAGTTAATAAATATAAATATATTTTTGGAGGAATAAAAATGTTTAAAAGCGAATATTTGTCAAAAGTTTATGACACCGTTTGCAAACGTAATCCTGGGGAAACTGAATTTTTACAGGCAGTTAAGGAAGTCCTTACATCCTTAGAGGGGATTGTTGCAGCCAAGCCGAAAATCGAAGCTAAGGGCATCGTTGAACGTATGGTTGAGGCGGAACGTATGATTGCCTTGCGCGTTTCCTGGGTTGATGACAAGGGCGAAGTACAGGTTAACCGCGGTTACCGTGTACAGTTCAACTCTGCTATCGGTCCGTACAAGGGCGGTCTTCGTTTACACCCAACAGTAAATGCTTCTATCATTAAGTTCTTAGGTTTTGAGCAGACATTTAAAAACAGCCTTACAGGTCTTCCTATGGGCGGCGGCAAGGGCGGTTCTGACTTTGACCCACGCGGCAAGTCCGATGGAGAAGTTATGCGTTTCTGCCAGAGCTTTATGACAGAACTCAGCAAACACATTGGCGCAGATACCGATGTTCCCGCAGGTGACCTTGGTGTTGGTGCCCGTGAAATCGGTTATCTCTACGGCCAGTATAAGAGACTCCGCAATGAATTTACAGGTGTTCTTACCGGTAAAGGTCTCTCTTATGGCGGCTCACTTATCCGCCCTGAAGCTACAGGCTTTGGCGCAGTTTACTATGCTGAAGAAATGCTCAAATCCTTCGGCGAAGATATTAAGGGCAAAACCTTTGCTGTATCAGGCTTCGGTAACGTTGCTTGGGGTACAGTTAAGAAAATCACAGAGCTCGGCGGTAAGGTTGTTACCATTTCCGGTCCTGATGGTTACATATACGATGAAGATGGCATAAACACAGAAGAAAAAATTAACTTTATGCTCGATATGCGTTCTTCAGGTCACGATATGGTTAAGGATTATGCGGATAAGTTCGGCGTTCCTTACTTCCCGGGTGAAAAGCCCTGGGGTGTTAAGGCAGACATTCT
>JAZNUZ010000020.1:0-8411 GCA_045592605.1 Acutalibacteraceae bacterium | reverse complement strand
CGTTTCACTGACAGTAAGTAAAACTGTGTCTTCATCGCAAACTGCCATAGCAACAACCTGGTCGCCGTTCGCAAGTTTTATTGAACGCACACCGCGTGCCGTTCTACCCATCGGGCGAACATCACTTTCCATGAAGCGTATCGCTTTACCCTTTCTTGTTGCAACAACCAAGGACTTATCGCCCTTTGTTATGGCGGCAAAACTCAACTCATCGCCTTCATCAAGAGAGAGTGCGATGATACCTGTCTTACGGGTGTTTTTAAAGTCATCCATATCGGTACGCTTAATGCAACCGTTTTTGGTACCCATAACAACGTACTGTTGTCCGTCGAGTTCGCTGTAAGAGAGAATTCTTGAAAGTTTTTCGCCTTCCTGAAGCGGTATAATATTGATTACGTTCATACCCTTGCTGGTTCTCGTACCTTCAGGTATTTCGTATGCTTTAAGTCGGTAGACGCGGCCTAAGTTTGTAAACATCATAATAAAGTCGTGTGAAGAGCATACAAACATATTCTCGGTCACATCATCTTCTCGTGTTGTAAGGCCCTTAACACCGCGGCCGCCGCGATTCTGTACAGAATATTCGGATGCGGGTACGCGCTTAATATAACCGTTAACGGTTTTTGTGATTACACATTCTTCTTCGGGGATAAGGTCTTCTATATCCACTTCGCCCGAAACCATAGTGATTTCTGTGCGGCGGTCATCTGCATATTTATCCCTTAAGTTCAGTGAATCGGTCTTTACTATATCAAGAACTCTACTGTGGTCTGCGAGAATTTCTTTACATTCCTTTATAAAGTCGTACTTTTCTTTGAGTTCTTCTTCGATTTTCTGTTTTTCCATACCCGCAAGTTTTCCAAGTTGCATCTGGACAATAGCGGTGGTCTGAATGTCATCAAAGCCGAAGCGCTCTGCCAAAGCATCCTTTGATTCGGGGATTGTCTTTGAATTACGGATAATAGAAATTACTTCATCGATAAAATCTATAGCCTTTTTAAGCGCTTCGAGAATATGTGCGCGTTCTTCGGCCTTTTTCATATCAAAACGGGTTCTGCGCTCGATAATTTCACACTGGAAGTCAATACTGTTCTGAAGCATCTCTTTAAGTGTTAAAATCTGCGGTTTTCCGTTTACTATGGCTATAAGATTTGCGCCAAAGGTAGTCTGTAAATCAGTATATGAATAAAGTTTGTTAAGTACAACCTGCGGATTTGCATCACGCTTTACATCAACAATAATTCTTATACCACCATCTCGCTTTGAAGAATAGTCAACAACATCATCGATACCTTCTACGCGCTTATCACTTGCTAAATCATAAATTTTCTTAACAAGCTCTTTCTTTTTTACCTTGTAGGGTAATTCTGTAATTACAATACGGAATTTGCCGTTCTTGGTTTCTTCAATTTCAGCTTTACCGCGTACTATAATCTTACCTTTACCTGTAGCATAAGCGGCGCGGATACCGCTTTTGCCCATAATAATACCACCCGTTGGGAAATCGGGTCCCTTTATATACTCACAAAGGTCTGAGAGTTCTGCTTCGGGGTTATCGATAAGGTAGCACATACCATCAATAACTTCACCTAAGTTATGCGGCGGAATTTCGGTAGCCATACCGAAAGCAATACCGCTTGAGCCGTTTACAAGCAACTGCGGAAAACGTACAGGAAGAACTACAGGTTCTTTAAGTCTATCATCGTAGTTAGGTGTAAAGTCAACCGTATCTTTCTCAATATCATCAAGCATATTAAGAGAAAGGCGGTTCATTTTTGATTCTGTATAACGGTAGGCTGCAGGCGGATAGCCGTCGATATTACCAAAGTTTCCGTGACCGTCAATAAGCGGATAACGAAGCGAGAAATCCTGAGCCATACGTACCATAGCATCATAAACAGAAGAGTCACCATGCGGATGATAACGGCCAAGTACAGAACCTACGGTATCTGCACACTTACGGTAGGCTTTATCGGGTGTTAATCCATTTTCATACATTGTATAAAGGATACGGCGGTGGACCGGTTTTAATCCATCGCGCACATCGGGGAGAGCACGGCCTACAAGTACCGACATACCGTACTGTAGCATACTGCTTTTTACTTCATCAACTATTTCTACCGGAACAATATTGGTTTGTTCATCTTCCGGCCAAAATACCTTTTCTTGTTTTGCCATTTTACTCTCTCCTTTCCTTAAATATCAAGGTCGGTAGCAAATACCGCATTTTCTTCAATAAACTGTTTACGCGGTTCTACTTCATCGCCCATAAGCATTGTAAATGTTTCATCTGCCAAAATTGCATCGTTCATTGTAACGCGAAGCATTGTTCTGACTTCGGGGTTAAGTGTAGTTTCCCACAGCTGATCGGGGTCCATTTCACCAAGACCTTTATAGCGCTGAACATCGGCAGAACCACCGAGTTCTTCTATATATTTTGCTTTTTCTTCATCGTTAAAGGCATCAAAATGCTTTTTACCCTTTGATACACGGTAAAGCGGCGGTTGTGCCAAGAAAATATTACCGTTTTCAATAAGTTGCGGCATATAACGGAAGAAGAAGGTAAGAAGAAGTGTTCTGATATGTGAACCATCGACATCGGCATCGGCCATAATAACTATCTTGTTATAGCGAAGTTTTCCTATATCAAAGTTTTCACCTATTCCTGTGCCCAAAGCCACAATTACAGGGGTGAGCTTATCATTTCCGTAAACCTTGTCTTCACGTGCTTTTTCAACGTTAAGCATTTTACCCCAAAGCGGTAGTATTGCTTGATAGGTTGAGTTTCTGCCTTCAACTGCACTTCCGCCTGCAGAATCACCCTCGACAATAAACAGTTCTGTCTTTGTCGGGTCATCCGAAATACAGTCAGTAAGTTTTTCGGGCATTCTGCCTTTTCCTGCAATACCTGACTTGTTACGTGAAGCTTCACGTGCTTTTTGTGCGGCTTCACGCGCATTTTGTGCAGCTATTGCTTTATCTATTATGATTTTTGCTTCTGCGGGATGCTCTTCAAAATACTGATAAAGTTTATCGTTAACAAGATTCCTGACAAGCGTACCAATAAAGGTGTTGCCGAGTTTTGCTTTTGTCTGTGATTCAAACTGTGCATCTGCTAACTTTACCGAAACTACGGCTACGACACCTTCCATAATGTCATCACCCTTAAGGCGCGGATTTCCATCTTTTAACTTTTTGAAGTCAAAAGCGTATTTATTAACAACATTTGCAAGGCTCTGTCTGAATCCCTGTTCGTGCGTACCGCCATCTATTGTATGGAGAGTATTTGCAAAGGACATAATTTTACTGTCGTATGCAGTAGACCAAACAAGCGCAATTTCTGCCGAAGCATCGCCATCGGTTGTTGAAAGATATATTACTTCATTGTTAAGTCGGTCTTTTTTTATTCCCTGTAACAAGAACTCTACATAGGACTTAATTCCGCCTTCATAGTAGAATTCATCCTGACGCGGCTCGTAAACATCGGTTCTTAGGTCTTTAAGTTCTATACGAATACCTGCATTAAGGAAAGACTGCTCACGAAGTCTGTTTACAAGAATATCATAATCGTATGTTGTAGTATCTGTAAATATTGTCGGGTCGGGTTTAAAGGTTACAACTGTACCCGTTTTATCGGTTGTTCCTATTATTTCAAGGTCAGAAACAATATTACCCTTTTCATAACGTTGGTGATAGACATTCTTTCCATCACTAACTTCTACTTCAAGGAAGGTGGAAAGAGCATTAACAACCGATGCGCCAACACCGTGCAAACCACCCGATACCTTATATCCGCTGCCGCCGAATTTACCACCCGCGTGAAGAATGGTAAATACAACCGTTACAGTCGGTATTCCTTTCTGAGCGTTTATACCAACCGGTATACCGCGACCGTTATCGGCAACTCTTACAATTCCATCATCAAGCAGTTCTACCGTTATTTTATCGCAGTATCCTGCTAATGCTTCATCGATGGAGTTATCAACAATTTCGTAAACCAAGTGGTGTAAACCGCGCTCACCTGTAGAGCCTATATACATACCAGGTCTTTTTCTTACCGCTTCAAGACCTTCAAGTACCTGTATGGAACTCTCATCATAAGTGTCGTTTACTGGTGAATTGATGTTTTCTGACATAAATTCTTTCACCTTTCCTTAATAATTTAAAAATTCGTTTCTTTTTTGCAGGGTAACTGATGAAATCTGTGAAATATATACCCTGCTTTTTTTATTTTTTTCCTGGCATACAATAAAGGATTTTGGTAACTCATAAGAAACATTTACTACCTGTCCCTTTTTCTCAGCCTTATTAAGAAATTTTCGCGTGTGTCGGCTGACTGTTGCCGTATCTAAATCAAAAATTCCTATAATATCCCTTTTTTTAATTACAGTATCTTGTCCTAAATGTATAAACATTACTGTACTATCCTTCCGTTTTTAACAAAAAACACTTTTCCTTCTTCTAATTCTTCAAAATTAGATTTATCACAGCAAGTTATAAAAACCTGTCGGTCTTTTATATGATTAAGAATATAATTTTGTCTGCCTTTATCAAGCTCACTCATAACATCATCAAGCAATGTTATCGGTTTTTCGCCTATTATTTGCTCAATAATATTGGCTTCTGCCAGTTTTAAAGAAAGGCAAATACTACGCTTTTGTCCTTGAGAAGAATATTCTTTCGAAGAAAAACCGTTAATTTTAAAAGAAATATCATCTCTGTGGGGACCGACAGATGTTACACCCTTTAAAATATCTTCTTTTTGGCGAAGCAAAAGTTCATTTTTAAAATTATCTTTATAGGAACAAATATATTCTATTTCTAAAAATTCTTTGTTTGCGGATAATTCGCTGTATATCTTCGGTGCATTATTATTAAGAAGTTCTATATATCTTTTTCTGTAACTTACTATTTTTTCGCCGTTTTCTACTAAGCTTTTTTCAAAACCTTCCAGCAAAATTCTGAGAGTTGAATCTTTAAGGCAATCTCTTAATATATTATTTCTTTGTAAAACGGCGCGGTTGTAGTTCCTTAAGATATTTATGTAATTCGGATAAATCTGACAAATTGCAGTGTCTAAAAATTTTCTTCTGACCGACGGCGAATCGGTTATTAAATTAATATCAGACGGAGAAAAAATAACTGCACAGAATTTTCCGATAATATCAGAAGATAATTTTTGCTTTTTCCCGTTTAAAAAAATTTCTTTTTTTTCGGTGATTTTTATACTTAAATTATTTTCTATTCTTTCGCCTAAAAAATCTGCATTTATTTCGGCTTTTTGTTCACTGAAATTTACAAGTTCGTTATCTTTAACATTTCTGAAACTTTTAGCCCCGGTCAAAAGCCATATTGCTTCAACAATATTTGTTTTTCCTTCTGCATTGTCTCCACAAATAATATTAATCTTTTCATCAGGAAGCATTTCATCAATATAAAGATTACGAAACCCTTTTATATTTAATTTTTTAATAATCATTTATTCAACAATTATTCCCTCATTATAATATTCTACAGTATCGCCCTTATATATTTTTTTACCTCGCATCAGACAAACTTCACCGTTCACCTTAATTTCGCCGTTTTGTATTAAAATTTTGGCATGTCCGCCTGTTTCGGCTATACCTGAAAATTTAAGCAAAGAATCAAGTTTAATAAAATCTTCTTTTATCTTAATTTTTTCCATTATCTCAACCTCATAGGCATTATCATATAAAGGAATTCATCGTTTTCTGTCGGCTTTATTAAAACGCCAGAAGTAACTCCGTTAAATTCAATTTTTACTTTATTGGTTTCTGCTGCTTTTAATGCTTCTATAAGATAACGGCTGTTAAGACCTATTTCAAATTCTTCGCCTTCAAGTGTAATGGGGAAGTTTTCGGTTGCGCGACCAATAGAAGAAGTACAACTGAAAAGAATATTTTCTTCACCAACAATACATCTTACCGGTGTTGAAAAAGCATCATTAATTACAGGACTAATTCTGTCTATAGTATCAATTAAATCTCCCGTATCTACAAAAATTCTTTGTGAATACGTAGCAGGTATTGTTTTTTGATAATCTACAAAATTTCCTTCAAGTAAACGGGAAATAAAAGAGTAACCGTTTGTTTCAAAACAAATAAGATTTACCCCTGTATAAATTAAAACATCTTCTCCATCATTCTCTATAAGCTTAACGAGTTCGCTTATTGCTTTACCCGAAACGATAAAATCTGCATCTGCAGAAATGTTTATTTTTTCGTTTCTTATAGCAAGTCGGAAACCGTCTATTGCTACAAACTGAATATTATTTTCTTTAATACTTACCTTTACACCTGTTAAGATAGGCCTTGTACCTTCATTTTGAGCTACTGCAAATATAGTTCTTCTTACCATATTTTTAATTATTTCGCCGCCAAGAGCAATAGGTGTATTATTGCTAACAGAAGGCATCTCCGGAAAATCTGTAGCTGCCATACCCATGATATCAAAACTTGCAGAGCCTGATTTTATATGGCACATAAGTCTGTCATCTGCAGAAATTTCTACACTGACTCCGTTCATTTTTCTTAAAATTTCTGCAAATATACGGGCATTAATTACAATGTCTCCGGCTACAGATGTATTTGCATAAATTTCCTTTTTAATTCCCATTTCCAAGTTATAACTAATTAGAGTTAATTTTCCCTGTTCTGCAGAAAGTAAAATACCTTCTAATACAGGAAGAGAAGTTTTGTTGTTTACTATTCGGGATAAATGATTTACTGCTTCTAATAATTGTGAGCGGTTAACTGAAAATTCCATTTTTAAAATTTCCTTTCTTAAAGAAAATGTAATGATAGTAGTAGTTATAAGGTATGTTAACTCTGTTGATAACCTGTCCTAAGCCACTGTTCATCACTGTTTTTAATGTTGATAATGCGTTTTACAATTTTCTCATAAAATCTGCTTAATTTTTGTTAAAAAGAAGATTGTTTAAAAGTAATTGTTAATTGTTGTTAACTTTGTTGATAAAAATAAATTATTCTTCCTTTAAATTTCTGATAATTTCATCAACAATTTCTTTTTCATAAGGGTTGTCCCTTAAAATTTCTTCTGCATTTTTAACATTATGAAGAACTGTAGAATGGTCTCTTCCAAAACTCTCACCTATTGCCTGATAAGCAAGTTCGGTTGTCTCACGGGCTATATACATAGCCATCTGCCTTGCTTTAACTAATTGGGCAGTTCTTCGTGTCGATAAAATTTCGGTTTGAGAAACCTGATATGTACGGGCAACTTCTTCAATTATTCTTTCTATTTTTATTGGCTCGGCTTTGGTATCCGACATAACATCTCTTATCAGATTTTTAACAACAGATAATGTAGGAGTCTTTTCTTCGAGTTGAATATAAGCCTGAACCTTTTTTACAACACCTTCAAGTTGTCTGTTACTTGCATTTACCTTTTTTGCAATTTCAAAAACAATTTCATCCGAAAGACTAATATTCAGTCGGCTGCACTTTCCTTTTATAATACCAACCCCTGTTTCAAAGTCGGCAGGGGTTATGTCTGCAAGTAATCCGCTTTCAAGTCTTGTCCTTATTCTGTTTTCAAGGGTGAGAATAAGTCTCGGCGGTCGGTCCAGCGTTACAACAACCTGCTTATTTTTCTGAATAAGCGAGTCAAAGGTATTATAAAACTCTTCCTGTGTTGATTCTTTACCTGCAATAAAATGTATATCATCTATTAAAAGAACATCAACGTTACGGTATTTATTTCGGAAGTCATCTATACTGTCAATTCTCATCTTATTGTCGTGCAATGCGTGAATGAGTTCGTTTGTAAATTCTTCACCGCGTGTGCATTCAACCTTGAGATGCGGATGCCTGCGGTTTATTTCATTTTTAATAGCAAATAAAAGATGAGTTTTACCTACACCCGAAGGACCGTAAATTACAAGTGGATTGTAGGCAAAAGAAGGTTTTTCCGAAACCGCCTGAGCCGCCGCGTGTGCAAAACGGTTGGTCTGTCCGACAATAAAGTTATTAAAGGTAAAGGTTTCTTCAAAATCGGGATTTATTTCGGGCACAAAAGAACGGTCGCCCGTAGCATCGGTTGCGATGATTTTGAAATCCATATCAATTCCCATAATTTCTTTAAGACAAGATTTCAAAAGAGAACTGTATGTATTTTCAACAATTTCCTTTTTGTAGGAAGAATATATTGAAAGTGTTAAAACCCCGTTTTGAATGCTAACCGGCTCTAAATCTTTGAACCATACGCGGAAGGCAATTTCATTTATTTGTTTTTTACACTCTTCACATACCGCTTCCCAAATGTCTGCTAACGATTCTATTTCCATGTTTTTTCTCCTGTTTCGCAAAATAGTGCAAATTTTATTTTAGACACGTTTTTGTTTTTACCCCATATATTTATACATATAAAAT
>JAZNUZ010000019.1:0-8111 GCA_045592605.1 Acutalibacteraceae bacterium | reverse complement strand
CCAACTGCGCTAATGCCCCAAATATTAAATTGTTCTTTACGAGAAATTATTTTAGCATACTACCGAATTAAATGCAAGTATTATTTTCGGTGCCGACCATATATAGTGGTCGGTACCGAATTTTTTTATTTTACAACCTTTACAAACACAAGTATTGAAAGCACAACGCCTATAAGTGTATAAAGTTCAATTATTGCACCCGCAATACCAAACACCGCACCGATAATCGGTAAACCCTTAAGAAAGCCAATTATTGCACCACCAACAATGCCGATTACCGCATAAACAATCAAAGCCACAATAAAGTCGTTTGTGGTCCGGGACTTAAATGCGTGTGAAAAATATTTTTTTAATGTGTCCATATCCGTTCTCCTTTTGTTTATTTGCCAAGCGGTTTAAAATTACTTTGGTCACCAAAATCGTTGACACCCCAAAGTGATGCTATTGTTTGTGGAATCTGAATGTTTTCCACCGTTTGTTTATCAAAAAGTTCGCCGCCGACGCCGTACACAAAAACAGGCACATCGGCACTTGTATGGTCGGTACTGGTAAATTTCAGTTTTCCCGAATCATTGACGGTAATTCCGCCTGTTTCGTGGTCGGCAGTTATAAGCACAAAGGTGTTGGGATTATAAAATGCATATTCCATAACCCTGCCAATAACCTGATTGAACCTTACGACTGCGCGGAACAATTTTGTTTTGTCGTTTGCGTGAGAATGTTTATCGATATATGCTTCTTCGTACATAAGGAAAAATCCGTTTGGGTTATCATCAATTTTATCGATAGTCTCTGTAACTTTTTGTTCGGTTATGCCTATTCCGCGCACAGTATAATAATCAAAACCGCAGTTTATAACAGTGCCGAGTGTATCAGTAAGCACCTTTTGGTCGGCAACGATTTCATCGGCTTCGGTTCGTTCTACAGCGTGTGCAGAAAAGGTTGCGGGTGTAGCACCTGTAGACACTTCGGTAGACATAACTGCCGTGCTTTTGCCAAGAGTTGCGGCAAGTTCTGTCAGTGACCTTAAATCTTTATTATCTTTATCCTGACCTATAAAGCCGTTATTTGTTTTATACCCGCAAGACAAAGCCGTTCCGCCCGCCGCACTATCGGTTATGCCGGTGAGTGAGTCGGTACGGGAAAATGCGGAATAGGGAAGAAAATAACCATAAAATTTATCTTCGCCGTCACCAAGATTTAATGTATCTTCCATGTGGTCATAGAGAAGTGTCTGTTGTTCTCCCATTCCATCCCCGATAAGCATAATATAGTTATCGGCAGCCTTTACAATGGGCTCGTGAATTGACACTTCTTTTGGGATTTTGGCATTATAGTTCTCTGTCGGGATATAGGTTTCCACAAAGAAATATGCCGCCGCGGCAATAAGAAAATAGTCGCCTTCAAGCGCTATATATTTGTCTTCTGCGAGAATGGCAAACTGTGTACCGACCGTGTCGGCATCAAGGCGCGAAGAAATCTCCCTTTCGGTTTCGCCTACGACTATTTCATATTCCGAAACCGCCGTTTGTGAGTCATCTATGAGCGGTAAATCAATCTGTGTACGCAATAATATCTGCGACTTTATATACTCTGCCGCGCGGAGACTGTAATCAGAATCTTGTTTTGAATAAATTATGGAAAACTTTGATAATTCGGTACCGTTAAGCGCCGAAACCTGTTTGTCGCAACCCACAAAAGTTACACAAAAAGAAAATATTAAGATGATTGCTAAACACCAAGATATAACTTTTTTCAATTATCGCAGCCCCTTTCTTTTTGTTTTAAACAGTATAACATATTTTTTTAATTAGGGCAACAACTATCAACAAAATTTGTATCGCATTAAACAAACCCCCGCGGCTAGCAGAAATGTTCTTTACGAACATTTCTGCAACTCTATTCGCCTTACGGCGAGTGATATTGCTTCGCAACGATATTCGGTTTACAACCGAGTGATATTTGGCTACGCCAAGTTTTAAATGCGAATAGAATATCACTAAACCCATAGGGTTTAATATCACTTTCGCAAAGCGAAAATATCACGCTGCCAAAATCAGCATATCACTTATCAGACAAAAAGAAAGAGAAGACTCGCAATAAACGAATCTTCTCTTTTCTGTTATTAGTGGGTTTGGGCTTCTGCCCAACTGCATTTGTACGCACAAATGCGATGCTGGTTCTTACCGAAAACCACAATTCATTTTGACAACAAAAACCTCGCTAACGACATTACACATATGCCGCAGGGGTCTTACTTTTTTAAAAGGGATTAACTATTCGGCTTTTTCGTGTCTTCTTTTTCTTCTGTTATAAAGGGTTGTGCCAAGAAAACCGAATGCACTTGTTATGAACAGGGTGAGCCATAACGAAATGTTTGTTGTATCACCCGTTTGCGGTGTCGGCGGTGCAACATATTTGTTTGTAAACTCAAAGTCCGCAACCGCTTTTGTATCGCCTTTCTTTGTTATACTCTTTTCGATTGCGAGAGTTCCATCACCCTTATCGGTTGCAACTATTGTTACGCACCAAACGGTATCATCATACACATAATTTGCCTGAGCATCATTTTTCTCAGTGACAATATATCTGTATGTTCCGGCTTCGCTAATCTCAATGTTAACAAAGTTGACAGAGCCATCTGCATTGTTTCTTACGGTCTGTAAACTGTCACCCACCGCTGCAAAATTCTGGTCTGCTTTGTAAAGCACAAACTCGAACTGTTTGTCGGCAAGTGCGGTGCCATCAACCTTTTTAATGCCGCCGATAATTACGCTTGTGCCATCAACAGTGTATTTGTTGTTGAAAACTATCTCTGCAGCGTTACCGCCGTTATCGGTAATGCTCTTCTGGGCCGACAGTGTTCCATCGAAATTATCGGTAACCGTAAAGGTTACATAGTACTCGGTATCATCATAAGTGATACCGCCCATATTACCCTTAACTTCTTTTGCAATATAGTAATATGTTCCGGATTCTGTAAACTCAATATTCGGGAATGTTATGCTGCCATCGGCTGCGTTTTTAACATTCTGTCCTACCTGAGTAGTGGCAGTCCATACAGTCTCACCGTTTTCGGTCTGTACATCAGCTTGATAAAGCGCAAACTCGAACATTGAGTCTGCAAGAGTCATACCTTCGAGTTTCTTTGTACCGCTAACAGTAGCATTGCCCGTAGCCGCTTTGTACTTATTGTTGAAAACTATCTCTGCAGCGTTACCGCCGTTATCGGTAATGCTCTTCTGGGCCGACAGCGTTCCATCGAAATTATCGGTAACCGTGAAGGTTACATAGTACTGGGTATCATCATAAGTGATACCGCCCATATTACCCCTAACTTCTTTTGCTATATAGTAATATGTTCCGGCTTCTGTAAACTCAATATTCGGGAATGTTATACTGCCATCGGCTGCGTTTTTAACATTCTGTCCTACCTGAGTAGTGGCAGTCCATACAGTCTCACCGTTTTCGGTCTGTACATCAGCATTATAAAACGCAAACTCGAACATTCCATCTGCAAGAGTCATACCTTCGAGTTTCTTAACGCCATTAAGTGTAGCGTTTTCTTCGGCGGCTTTATAACTGTTATTGAAAACTATCTGGGATGGATTGCCTTCATCATCGGTGATAATTGTTTCTACTGAAAGTGTACCCTGGCTATTGTCGGTAACAACGAACATTACGCGGAATTCGGTATCATCGTATGTAATACCGCCTATGTTTCCTGCAATTTCTTTTACGATATAGTAGTAAGTGCCTTTGCTTGTAAATTCAATGCTCGGGAACACTATCTCACCGTTCGCCATGTTTTTAACATTCTGTCCTACCTGAGTAGTGGCGGTCCATACGGTTGTTCCGCCGAGAGTCTGTACATCGGCTTGATAGAGCGCAAACTCAAACTCGCCATCGGCAAGTGTTCTGCCGGTTAATGTTTTATCTGCATCGAAATTGAATGTGACAGGTCTTGGAATATACGCGTTGGTAAATACAAGTTCTGCCGTAGTCTTATCGGCAACAGCTGTAATAGTTCCATCAAGATTATCGGTAACCGTAACTGTTACGTTGTATGCTGCGTTATCATATTCGATTCCCAGAGTGTTGCCCAAATCTATTTCTTGAATCTGATAGTAGTATATACCAGGTTTGGTATATTCTATTTCGGTGAATTTGAATTCCGCTTTGGCTACGCCATCGGCATCGGGTTCTGCTCCGATATTGGTACCGGTCGCCACTGCTTCTTCACTCTTCTTAGTAGCGAAAGTATCATCGGTCATTTCATAAACGTTGAAATGGAATTCACTTGACAACATAACTCGGTCGCCGGTTAAACGTTTTGTTGCTTCAAGTTCGATACTTGTCGGATATTTAACCGAATAGGTATTAACGAAATTGATTGTGTCGGTGGTGCTGTCTTCATAATAGGGCCTTGCTATTAAAGCGCCGTTTTCATCATCGGCAACATCGACAACCAAATCAAAGATTCTGGTGTTATAATCAACGCCGCCCATACTGCCTATGACTTCGCTTATCTTATAGTGATATGTACCGACCTTTTCGTACTCAAAAACAAATTCATCAGCCGTAACTGCGCCTGTGCTGTCAACTGCATAGAATGTAACGGGTGCCGCAACTGAGTTCTCAGCCGCACTGTTTTTACCGATTGCCAACAACTGACCATCAGCTGCCCGTAATTCAAACTCAAATTCATTTGCCAGGAGATTACGACCTATCAAGGTCTTTGTAACCATGTTTTCAAGTGTCAATTCGGCTTTTTTAGCTATATATTTGTTTGTAAAGTTGTAAGCGGCGGGTGCATTAACTTCATTTCCATCAATTTTAACAGATATAATGTTGTTATTGTCTTCGCTTACAACAACTGTAATAAGTCTTTCGGCGGTGTCGTATTCCCAACCATAGCCGTTGTTAAGCCCTGTATAACCTGCCGGAATCTTTTCCTTAAGAATGTATTGATGGGTTCCTACATCTGCTCTGTTAACAACCCAGGCAAAATGTGTTTTACCGGTTATATCTGTAACTTCTGTATCAATAAGACTACGCTCATCATTACCGATTACTTTATAAAGTTCGAATTCATATCCTGCGTATGAAACGCGGTCTTTTGAAGTGTCTTCAACAACCTTGTTAACATCAATAACTACCTGCGCAGTACTGTATGCATTAGTAAAATCTGCATCAACTACATATACGTTGTTAGCGCCGCTAACCGCATGACCTATAACCGCGGCATTAAGATGACCATCAACATCGGTTACATTAACTACAAAGTTGTATATTGCAGGGTCATATGTAATATTATCAGGTGTTGTCGGCTTATCTTCATAAATGCGGTATGCGTGTACGCCTATCTCTTGGAAATCAAGATTGAGTTCAAAGCCGTTGTAGTTAATATCTACCGCACCGCTTGAACCTGCCGTAACTTCGGCAGTAGCGCTGAAGCCCTGAACGGCAGTCCAACTACCGTTTTCATACTTTTCGAGTATAAACTCGAATTCCTTATCTGCCATAAGTTCAGTAGCATCCATTGTCTTTTCGCCATCAAAACCGATTGTAACGCTCGTAGCGGTCGGTTTGTAGGCGTTCTCAACAATAACAGTCGCATTGGCATCTTTTACGATGGTTACATTACCATCGTTGTCCATTGTGTCACCTGCTTTGTTGTGACTCATAAACGATGCAGTATAATTTGCATTCTGCGCCGCAGACAAGTTTTCGGTTACGGCAACGTTTGTATTTTCAGGAAGATTACGGATAACGACCGTCTCGCCGTGTTTAATCTTAAGTCCTTTGATATCGCCGTTCGCATCGGCTGTAACTTCTACAAGAGATGCATCCGACGAGTGTGCCGCCGCGAATTTTTCGCCTGCAAGAGCCGCGCCAAGAGAAACTGTAATATCAAACTCTTCGTTTCTTACGCGTTCAGGTAAAGCCTGACCTTGTGTTGCACTTATAACTTCTTTTGTTATGTAAAGACTACCAAAGCCTTTAAGTGTATTTACAAAGTTTACATCTGTTGTTTGCTGCTCTGTCACAGTAACAACTGTACTGTTTCCTAATGTTTCCTGTCCGTTGATAGACAGTACGCGGTAGGTGTCATGGTTAGATTCAGCCACAGTATAAGTACCTGTTGCGAGTCCTGTTACGTATACCGCCGCACCCGCCTTGACAGATACGGTAATAACCCCAGCCGCAGAAGCAGTTACTATCTGTTCTGCTCCAAAAACGCCGTTCGCATCAAGCGGAGTCACTATATATTGTTCACCCGCATTAGCGCCCGAAATTGTAAACTCAAAGGGTTCTTCAGTGGTTGCCGCTACATCGAGCGACTTGGAAATCTTGATGCCTGTCGCAGGTGTTACGGTCAGTCTTCCGTTGTTACCAAATGTTACAACCGAGTAGTGATGCGAGTGCTCACCGGTTGAGTTTTCGGCATCTGTTTTAATTTTTGGATAAGCGGTAAATCTGTTAGTTCCTGTTTTGTTGTCGTCCTTAAGCGGAACTTCATAACCAACAATTTCGTGCTTACCCGTTCCCGCAGGAATAACCCATTGGTTACCTACCTGAACGGCATGACTTAAAGCATCAGGCGAAGTCTTAACATATATAATTTCCGAGTTGACCTGATTTCCTGTTTTTGAGAAAACCCTGTTTTGATGATAATATCCATCCCCCGAAGGCTTCGTAGCGCCTGTGTATACAGTACCATTAGCGGCAGAGTACACAACAGAATCTGTCAGATAATAATAACGCTCGTTTTCACCCGCCGGTTCAAAGTGAGTAAACGCATTTATCGATGTATCTGCAATAGCGTTATTTTCATAATCTACAAACGCCCAATCATTTGTATAGAAGGTATATGTACCATCTTGATTTTTATGGTTGCCGTTTACCTCCTCAGCAATATTGATTGGATTAATATCATCACGAAGTCCTACTTCGTAGAGAAGACGTGCGGGATATTCGGCAGATGTCTGTGTAATTTCTACACTCTGAACACCCGACTCATAAGTTTTACCCTGAAGTGTAATCTCATAGGTAATGGTGGGTATAAGAGAAGCCGGAATAGAGCCTTCGACAACCATCTCGCCGACCGCCGAGCCTGTAACATCACTCGCGATGGTCTTTCTGGTACGAATAGATGTATACATCATATCCGATGCCTTGATGCCAAGGTCTGTATTTACTTCGCCAAGATATCCGTATGACTTATAGATAAACTTAGCGCCCTTTGCCATCGCGGCTTGTTGTTCTGCCGCGGTATGTCCTTCGTGCCAGAAATCAACAAATTTTCCATCGGCATCGCCGTACCAACCGATATAGTTGCTGAAATTATTTTCATCCACATAAGATAATTGCTTATAATAATACGCGTTGCGGATAAGATTCTGAGCGGTTACCGTATCGGCAATGCCTAAACGTTCCTTAACGGCGCGAACAAGCTCATCGCCAAGCGGTTTTGGGCTAGCTGACTGTCCAAGGTCGCCGCCGCCTTCAACAAAGTTCTGAGCTAAGCGTGAACCCGTATGGAGAATCTGATTTCCGTTTTCATCTTCGAAGAGCAAACCCTTAACGCTCTTTATATCAATATATTCGCCCAACTCATCGCGGAAGGTTACATATCCGCCAAGGTCTGCACTGCCACCGCCAATTTCGGTAGGATAATATACCGACTGAATAACAATGGCATCAACTATCTGCTGGAAAGCATTAAGAAGGGACTGTTCCAATGTTGTGCCCTGTGTTGCTGTAGCTTCAAAGTACTGTGTTACATAATTTCTGTAATCGCTCGTTACATAGTCGTTCTTAGCAACCGCGTTGTAGCCAGTACCGTTGTTATATCTGTTCAGATACATATTACGGCCCGATGCAAGAGCAAGATACGTATTCCAGTAGGTATTCATATTACCCGTACTGCTGCTCGGGTCGAGAACGGCTTCAGCTATGCTTTCCTGAGTGCCGTTTAAAGAATTCAAACCTAAACCGAGCGTATAGAAAAGGGTGTCTTTTTCATATAATTCATCGATTTTGGCCTTAGCATAAGCGGCGGTAAGCTGAGTTAAGAAGCCCATGCGCTCATCACTTGCGCTACCGTC
>JAZNUZ010000018.1:0-9065 GCA_045592605.1 Acutalibacteraceae bacterium | reverse complement strand
CCGACGCTTCAACTGCCGCTTGAAGAATTAAAAGACTATGCTGACAATGTGTTTGAACGTTTCTGCAATCCGTATATCAAACATCTTTGTTCATCCATCGCTCTCAACTCGGTAAGCAAGTTTAAAGTACGCGTTTTACCGTCCTTGCTTGAATATATCAAACGTAAAAATGCTATGCCCGAAAATCTTCTTTTGTCGTTTGCAAAACTCATTGAGTTCTACAAAACCGATATGACAAACGATGACCCCGCAGTTACAGAATTTATGAAAAACAGCGATGTTAAAACAATTCTTTCGAACACTCAGTTATGGGGTGAAGATTTAAGTTTCTTAGCCGAAGAAATCTGCAAAAGAGGTAACTTATGTTAATTAATAAACTCGATAATGTGTCGGTTAATCTTGAAGACGGCCATAAATACGCGCTTCACGATATAAAAAAGGGCGAAAACATTATTAAATACGGTAATCCGATTGGTCACGCTACTGCCGATATAAAGGCAGGGGAACACGTGCACTCCCACAATATGAAGACCAATTTAAGCGGAAATATGGAATATGAATATACTCCGCAGTATACCCCCATTGTTCCCAAAGACAACGACCTTACCTTTATGGGTTATGTCAGAGAAAACGGCGATGTTGGTATACGAAATGAAGTCTGGATTATAAATACCGTCGGTTGCGTTAATAAATTGGCAAGAAAATTGGCCGAAATTACAGGCGCTTACCATTTTGAGCATCCGTTCGGCTGCTCACAGTTAGGCGACGACCACACAACCACACAGCTTATATTAAAAGGCCTTGTAAATCACCCCAATGCCGCAGGTGTTCTCGTGCTGGGGCTTGGTTGCGAAAACAATAATATCACCGAGTTTAAAAAAGTTCTCGGCACCTGGGACGAAAAAAGAGTCCGCTTTTTAAATGCTCAGGATTGCGAAGATGATATCGCCGAAGGTACAAGAATTATAAACGAACTCAAAGAGTATGCCGCTACCTTTAAGCGTACACCTGTTCCGGTTTCTAAACTCAGAATAGGTCTTAAATGCGGTGGCAGTGACGGATATAGCGGAATAACCGCAAATCCGCTTGTTGGCTCACTTTCCGATAAGATTATTTCTCTCGGCGGCACCTGTGTTTTAACCGAAGTTCCCGAAATGTTCGGCGCAGAGCATCTTTTGATGCAGCGTTGCGAAACCGAAGAACTGTTCCAAAAAACAGTAGACCTTATCAATAACTTTAAGGATTACTTTACAAGACATAATCAGGTGATTTACGAAAATCCTTCACCCGGAAACAAAGCGGGTGGTATAACAACTCTTGAAGAAAAGTCCTTAGGTTGTGTGCAAAAGGGCGGCAGCAGTCAGGTTGTTGATGTGCTAAGCTACGGCGACGCCGTTGCCAAAAACGGTTTGTCTTTACTCAACGGACCGGGTAACGATATTGTGGCTATTACAAACCTTGCCGCAGCCGGTGTACATATAATTCTGTTCACCACAGGCCGCGGTACACCCATCGGCGCACCTGTGCCGACCGTTAAGGTTTCCACCAACCGCGCTCTTGCAGAAAAGAAGAAGAACTGGATAGATTTTAATGCTTCTCCACTTATTGAGGGTGTATCTATGGATGAGCTTACCGATGAATTCTTCGAATATATCTGCGAAGTGGCATCGGGCAAAGAAACCCGAAACGAAATCAACGGCTACCGCGAAATTTCAATCTTCAAAGATGGCGTTGTTCTTTAAAAACAAAGGAGATGTTTTGTCATGGGAATTATTAATGATAATTTTATGTTCACTAACGAAACAGGTAAAAAACTTTTCTTCGATTTTGCAAAAGATTTACCTATTATCGACTACCACTGTCATTTAGTACCCGAAATGATCGCAAATGACCATAAATTTGCCGATACTTATGAATTGTTTTTGGGCGGCGACCACTATAAATGGCGCCAGATGCGTTCTTTCGGTATTGATGAAGAATATATTACGGGCGATGCCGACCGCTACGAAAAATGGCTCGGCTTTGCACGTGTTATGCCCTACTTAATAGGCAATCCGCTTTATCACTGGACTGCACTTGAACTCAAGCGCTACTTTGATATTGATGAGCCGTTAAATGAAAAGTCGGCAAAAAGAATTTGGGACATTTGTAACGAAAAATTAAAACAGGCCGATTTCTCGGGCAAAAAGCTTATCGAAAAATCAAATGTAGAAGTTATCTGCACAACAGATGACCCTGCAGATGACTTAAGATACCATATTCAACTTAGGAAAGACGGCTTTAAAACTAAGGTTTTACCGACCTTCCGCCCGGATAAAGCGGTTAATATCGACAAACAGTGGTTTGATGGTTATATTAAGGACAACGGTATTGAGAGTTATGACGGCTTAATTAAGTGGCTTAAAGAGAGAATTGCTTTCTTTAACGATAACGGATGCCGCCTTTCCGACCACGCACTTGATGCGGTGCCGTTTGCCGTAGGCGATGCCGCTGCAGTTTTCGATAAGAAAATGAAGGGTGAAACACTAACCGCAGAAGAAATTGATGTATTTAAAACCGCAGTTATTACCGAATGTGCTAAAGAGTATTGCCGACTTGGTTGGACAATGCAGTTGCATATTGGAGCGCTTAGAAACAATAACGCTAAGATGCTCGAAAAACTGGGCCCCGACACAGGCTTTGACAGTATAAACGACCTTTGTATTGCCGAAAATCTGTCTGCATTGCTCAGTTCCATTGACATAGAAGACAATCTGCCCAAAACCATACTTTACACCTTGAATCCCAAGGACAATTATGTTCTCGGCACAATGCTCGGAAACTTCCAGCGCGGTCCGGTACAGAGCAAAATTCAGTTCGGCTCAGGTTGGTGGTTTAACGATAACCGCGATGGTATGGAAGCACAGATGAAGGCTCTTGCAAACCTTGGTGTTTTCGGTAAATTTGTTGGTATGCTTACCGATTCACGTAGTTTTGTTTCCTATCCGAGACACGAATATTTCAGAAGAATTCTCTGTAATATGATAGGTGAATTTGTAGAACGCGGCGAATACCCGAACGACCAGGAATATCTTGAGAAAATCGTTAAAGGTATTTGTTATCAGAACGCAAAGGACTATTTCGCATTCTAATATTTTTAAAAGCACAGAAAGATTTTTCTGTGCTTTTTTATTTTCATAAAAATAAATTCCGATTCATACATTATATTAGGCAGACCGCCTAAAACTTCTTGGAGTGGGTGTAATGAACGGTATTTATAAAGACAGGGCGGAAATTCTGGGAGAGTATATTGCCACTACGGGCGCTACAGTCAGAGCCGCAGGCAGAAAATTCGGTGTCAGCAAATCTACAGTGCATAAGGATGTCACCGAACGGCTCAAAAACACAAGGCCGCAACTGTTTTTACAGGTGAAACAGGTGCTTGAAAAAAACAAGGAAGAAAGACATATCCGCGGCGGTATGGCAACCCGCCGAAAATATAAAACCGAGTTGTAAAACTCGGTTTTATTGTTGTAAATAATTAAAAACTGTGGTATTATGTTGGTATACTGAAAAAAGGATGGGGAAAATGGCAAGATATAAAAAAAGTGCACGGGTGAGAAGAATAATTATGCGCCGCCGTATCATTTCTGCAGCTTTGTTGATTGCGCTTATTTTAGGCGTTTTCTTCTGTGTAAAATCTTGTAAAAACGACACGCCGAACACCGATAATCCACAAATTAACTCTTCCGGGGCTTCGCCATCCGATACGCCGAGCAACTCCGAACCCCATATTATCTCAACCGCTAAAATCGGTTCAACGGGGGATGCAATTATGCACGACTCGGTACTGTGGACTGTAGAAGACAAAAACTACGATTTTTCAGGTATTTTCTCGACTGCAAAGCCGTACTATTCGGCTTATGATATGATGGTTATAAATCTCGAAGTAACCTTTGGTACCAGCGGAAGTTATAAAGGCTACCCTAATTTTAACAGTCCTGACTCCTTGGCTGATGCCTTAAAGGGTGCGGGAATTGATATGTTGCTTACCGCGAATAACCATTCTTACGATAACGGACACTCGGGCTTTGCCAACACTATTGCTCAGCTTAAAAGGAGAAATATTGCATTTATCGGCACTAAGGAAACCGCCGATAAACCCTACCGAGTTGCCGATATTAACGGTATTAAGGTAGGTTTTGTCTGCTTTACCTATTCGGGTGTGTCGGGCAGTAATAAGACACTTAACGGTCACGTGATGAATAGTGAAGATGGCAAAAACACCAACACGTTCACTTACGGTAATGTTACAGAATTTAAAAATAATGCCCAAGAGATTTTTCAGAATATGAAAAAAGATGGCGCCGATGCCACCGTTATTTATATGCACTGGGGTGATGAGTACGCCGCAAATCCCAATAAAAACCAGAAAAATATGGCGCAGGTGATTTGTGATATAGGTTATGACGCTATAATCGGCAGTCATCCCCACGTAATACAGGAAATTGAAACACTTAAAAACGAGCAAGGGAAAGAAACTGTATGTATTTATTCGCTCGGCAACTCAATTTCCAACCAGAGAAAAGAAATTATGTCGGAAGACAACCACTCCGGTCACACCGAAGATGGCGTTGTTTTTGAGCTGACATTCAATAAATATTCGGATGGTGCCGTAAAACTCGATGAAGTAAACGTACTTCCAACCTGGGTTGATTTAAGAACTCAGAACAATGAAAAATCTTACAACATAATCCCGCTTGATTTATCGAAAGATTGGACAACCTTTAATATCAGCAGTCTATCAAATGCCAAAGCATCGTATAACCGCACACTTAAAAGAATAGGCGCGGGACTAAATGAATGGCGCTTATCCCACGGCAAAACCGCAGTACCGCTGACAGTAGAATAAAAAACAAAACGGCGAACCGTACAGTTCGCCGTTATTTTATTTCTTGTTCAAGGGTTTTAAAATAATCGGTATTAAAAAATCCTTTATTACTTGCGAAAATTCATATTTTTTGCTATACTTTTATAAACACATAAAAGGAGATTTTATGAATATTTCAGGAAATTACCATACAACAACTAGAGAAATTAATATTGTTTCGAGAATTTTCAGTATGCACGGTATTAATTACAAAAGTATTACTAAGCATCAAAATGCAAATGACGGTGATATTCTTGTTGTTCTGCCCGACGACCGAAAAATTCTCATCGAAGTAAAAGAAGAAAATTATAAAAGATTCAGTAAATATGGTGACCTGGGTATAGATTTCATTTCTGCATGTTTTTTTAAAAATCTCCATGACGAGACCATTTGGAAAGGTTCGCCCAAAAAACCAAATCGTCTCGCCTTGTTTTTAGACTCTATTAAGGTACAAAAATACGGGAAGCTTTCGTATTCAAAGTCTGATTTGTGGTTATTCTTTGTTTGCGATGAAAACGAAAACTTATATTACCACGCTTTCTTTGATGGGAGAAAAATGACTTCTGAAGAGTTTTATAACTATCTTTCTAAAAGCTGTCTTTTTGCCGTGAACAACAAACCTGCCTGGCAGTTATCTCACGGAGATGCTCATCACTCCGCATGTTTCTTCATAAATCATAGAAGTGCTTTTCTGAATCAATATAAAGTAAATTTGAATGAATTTGTATAAAGAACGTAAATTTTTTACCTTTTTATCCTTTTGATGGACAATTCAAAATAATCGGGGTTGACTTCTATTCCTAAAAATTTTCTATTTTCCATTAATGCGGCAACGCCCGTAGTTCCGCTTCCCATAAACGGGTCTAATATTGTATCTCCAGGATTTGTGTGGATTTTAATTATTTGGCGCATTAACTCCAGGCTTTTTTGTGTGGGATGACTTGTCCTTTCGTTTCCTGAAACCGTTGGTGTTTCAAATACCGATCTAAGATACGGCTTATCGTTTGGTTTGTTAAACGTCCACTTTGCGTTCTTTTTAACTCCCCAAACAGCAAATTCCATATCTTGTACATATCTCCTATTTATGTTTCTTGGCATAGGATTGCTTTTTTTCCATACCAAAACATCTTTAACTTCAATATCGTTTTTCTTTAACTCCTCGATCAAAAAACTAATATAGAGATATGAGCAAAATATTATAATGCTACCATTATCTTTAATGACCTTTGTATAATCACTTACCCATGAACACACATCAAAATTATTATCCCAGTGTCCAAAATCCACACCCTTTCGTGGATTATTCATAGTGGAAAAATTATTTTGTTTCGAAATGTTATATGGCGGATCGGTAATGACTGCATCTACCTTTATTCCGCGCGCAATATATTCCTTAACGATTAATGTGGCGTCTCCAAGTTTTAATTCACAATTGTTAAATAAAACCGTTTGATCTTTATAAGCCGCAATAATCTCTTCGCCTATTGCTTTTGCCATCAACGGCGGAACCGCATTTCCTATTTGTTTGCATATATTGCATTTTTTTCCATAAAAAATGTAATTGTCTGGAAAACTTTGTATTCTTGCTGCTTCCCTTGGTGTAATCGCTCTATTCAAATATGGATGGGAGTTCCTTCCGTTTGATGGAGTGTCAAATCTTGTGTCTATTGTGGGACTTTGCGTATCCCATATTAATCTTGCCCAAGTTGTTGCAAATTTTTGTTTTCCATGCAATTCTTTTGGAAGATATGATTTATCCCCCTCTGGCGGGATCATTCCCAGTTTATCAAGCGCAACCTGTGAATGCGCCGTTGCGACATGATTATATAAAAAACCAGCATCCTTTCTCATTTGTCTTTGATATTTGCTTTTTGCCTCTGTTTTATATTTCGACTCAAAGAGACCCTCGCCTGATTCTAAATAACTTAAGTCGGAAATAGCATCTCTTACTGTTGTTGAAATGGTTTTTGCTACTGGCGGTTTAATGCTTTTCGATTTTGAACCTATAATAATGGCTCTCTCCCTGTGCTGCGGAACCCCAAAATCCGCGGCATTCAAAACAGCATAATTAACAATATATCCCAATTTATGAAATTCTACTAAGATTTGTTTGATAAAATATCCTTCGCAGGCGTTTATAAGGTTTTTCACATTTTCTATAACAAAGACTTCTGGGTTTACTTCTTGAACAATTTTAACATATTCTTTAAATAAAAAATTCCTTGGATCGTTTAACCCTAAATTTTTACCTTTCAACGAAAATCCCTGACAAGGCGGTCCACCTATTATCATATTAACTTTGAGTTCTTTCGCTTTTTTTACAACCAATTCTTTCGTGAACTCATCTGTTAAATCCCCTTGAAACGTAATGGAGCTTTTAATGTTTTTTGCAAATGTTTCCAAAACATTTGCATCAAAATCCACCCCTATCACCGTTTTAAACTCGGGGAGCGAATCTAAACCACAACTAAAGCCGCCTGCGCCGCAGAACAAATCAAGCACTCTAAATTCCATCGCCATTTCTCCTTCGTTGTCGAGGTACAAAAAGACCATCCCTCAAATTATATTCTCTTTACAGAAAAAAATCAAGTGTTTCGCATCAAATTTTTACTTTAAAAATAAATTATTAAATAGGAGAACACATAAAATGAAAAGACTGAACCTAAGCGAATTGTTAGCAAAAAAAGAAATTAAGCCTTTTTTGTATGGCGCTTTTCTTAATCGTATAATGTCTGGAAACATATCCGGATCTCCCTGTTTCTACGCCTATACATACTTTCGCACATCAAAAGCCGTTTATAAAGATGACTTTGATTTTTTATCATACGCAAACGAATTTATCGCCTGTTTAAACCATTTTTCCGGTTTTCATAACTGGGAAAAGCACAACGTAAAAGAAACCGTAATGGAGCTGCGCTTTTATGTTATCAACGATCTTGGTATTTCTTCTTCGCAACTGTATTCACTTCTTTATAAAAAGTTGATGGGTTGTGATTGGCTAATGCAAGAAGGCTTAAACGATGAGAAGAAAGCCTTTATGCGCGGCTTTATGGAACTTCGCGGCAGCGTAGATACTACGAGAAAATATCTAGCTCAAGATTACTTTTTTGAAAACTCTATAGAATTTAAGAAATGTCAAATTCTTACAAACACTATGGATTTGCCCTTGGCATACGCAAACTATAATTTAAGAAATTTACAACCTCAATTTGTAAGCGGCGAAAGCAAAAGAAATCCCCAATTCAGAATAAATCTTATGTATTACGCAAACCAAATTGGTTTTATCAATAAATATAAGGCTAGTATATTCAACAACTCATACTATAGTCGTGGAAAAAAAGAAATAAACAACATAATATTTTTTGACCTTGAGTTGCCAAACATTGATGATGATAGTGTTAATTTTGTAAAAATGTTAAACTTTTTTACAAATCATATTTATGAGAAAAAAATAACCCCAGCTGCAGTAGTGGAACTCAGAAAAAAACTTGGTTTCAACAACCAAAGTTCCGCAAATAAAACCAGTCGAAATAAAACAATTATTGAACTTTTTAACGAGATTTCGGAGGATAAATGTGCCGTTTGCGGAACAAGGGAAACATTTTTAAATAAAAGAACCGGAAGACAACATTTTGAAATACACCATGTTATTTCTTATAAAAACGGTTCTGAACTTGACAATATCGCAAACCTTGTTAAACTTTGCCCAACCTGCCATGATATGTTAAAGAAAAATGCAACGGCAAAAGAAAACCAAATAAAAGGCATATTAAAAATTCTTTGCGAACACGCCGAAGTTCTCGAGTTTGCAAAATCTTATTTGCAAATTGATGATATTAACGAAATTACCGAAGAAGTTTGGCAAAGACTAGGTTAAAAAAGATATATATGTTAATCACCTATATAGTTTTTCTTTTATGGCCCGGACGGGGTACTCTGCGTTCACCATTTTTTCGAACACCGCGGGTGTTACCGAAAAAATCGCTGTACTCGAGACTCCGGCAGTCCGCCCCGCCTATCGCAGCGGCGCGGCTGCTTCGCCGAACCTTTAGGGTTCTCATCCCTTTGCGGCATAACAAAAACCCCAACCAAACGGTTGGGGTTTTGTTATGGTGACCCGGACGGGATACTCTGCGTTCAGCATTTTTTCGAACAC
>JAZNUZ010000017.1:0-2340 GCA_045592605.1 Acutalibacteraceae bacterium | reverse complement strand
GGGTCTTACAAGAACAGGGTATCCGATTTCACTGGCTGCGGCAATACCATCTTCAATTTTTGTAACGGCTTTGCCTTTGGGTTGCGGAATCTCTAAGTCGCGAAGAATTTTTTCAAAACTGTCGCGGTTTTCTGCGCGTTCAATAGCATCGCAGTCGGTACCGATAATTTTTACACCGCGTTTCATAAGCGGCTCTGCAAGGTTAATTGCGGTCTGACCGCCGAGTGATGCAATAACACCTTCGGGTTTTTCAAACTCGATGATATTCATAACATCTTCGGGAGTGAGCGGCTCGAAGTAAAGCTTGTCTGCCGTTGTATAGTCGGTAGAAACTGTTTCGGGGTTGTTGTTGATGATAATTGCTTCATAACCGGATGCCTTAATGGTCTGTACCGCGTGTACGGTTGAGTAGTCAAATTCTACACCCTGACCGATACGGATAGGACCGGCTCCAAGCACTACAATCTTCTTTTTATCTGTGAGTTTTGATGCATTTTCTCCCGTGTAAGAAGAGTAGAAATAGGGTATATACGCGTTTGTGTGACAGGTATCTACCATTTTGAACACAGGAAATATATTGTTTTGCTTTTTTATATTGTAAACTTCAAGTTCTGTTTTGTTCCACAGTCTGCCGATATATTTATCACTAAAGCCCATTTTCTTAGCACTTTTAAGTATATCGATATTTTCTACATTCTCTTTGAGAGTGTTTTCCATATCAATAATTTTCTTTATAGCTTCTAAGAAGAAAGCGGTGATTTTGGTGATTTCGTGAATTTCTTCGACTGTAGCGCCGCGGCTTATAAGTTCGGCTATTGCAAAGATATTGTCATCCTTGAATTCCTTAATGTAGTCAAACAATTCTTCCTTGCTCATATTGTCGAATTTTGACATATATAGGTGGTTTGCACCGATTTCGAGTGAACGAACTGATTTGAGTAAGCATTCTTCAAGGTTTGAGCCGATGCCCATAACTTCACCCGTAGCCTTCATCTGTGTGCCGAGTGTGTTGGCGGCAGATGTAAACTTATCGAACGGGAAACGCGGGAATTTTGCTATTACATAATCGAGTTTCGGCTCAAATGCCGCGGTGGTATTAGCAATCTGTATATCTTCAAGCAACATACCGAGTGCAATTTTAGCGGTAACACGCGCAATCGGGTAACCACTGGCCTTGGAAGCGAGAGCCGATGAACGTGATACACGCGGATTTACTTCAATAAGGTAGTATTCGCTTGAATTCGGGTTGAGTGCGAACTGTACGTTACAACCGCCTTCAATCTTGAGCTCTTTAATAAGTTTGATGGCACTGTCGTTAAGCATTTTTTCGTCTTCTTTAGAGAGAGTCATTATAGGAGCCACAACCAAGGAGTCACCTGTATGAACACCTACGGGGTCGATATTTTCCATACCGCATATGGTTATAGCGTGGTCGGATGAGTCACGCATAACTTCGAATTCAATTTCCTTGTAACCCTTTACACTCTTTTCAATAAGTACCTGATGAACACGGGAGAGTTTGAAGGCATTAAGGCCGATTTCTATAAGTTCTTCTTCATTTTCGGCAAAGCCGCCGCCGGTACCGCCGAGCGTAAATGCAGGGCGAAGTACTACAGGGTAGCCGATTTTTTCAGCAGCCACCTTTGCTTCTTCAAGACTGTATGTGATTTCTGACGGAATAGTAGGCTCACCAATAGACTGACAAAGTTCTTTAAAAAGTTCGCGGTCTTCGGCACGTTCGATACTCTCACTGCTTGTACCGAGAAGTTCAACACCGCACTCTTTTAAAATACCTTTTTTCTCAAGTTGCATCGCAATATTAAGACCTGTCTGTCCGCCGATACCGGGAACTATAGCATCAGGTCTTTCATAACGAAGAATTTTTGCAATATATTCAAGGGTCAGCGGTTCCATATATACCTTGTCGGCAATGGTCGTATCGGTCATGATTGTTGCAGGGTTTGAGTTACAAAGCACAACTTCGTAACCCTCTTCTTTAAGCGCAAGACACGCCTGTGTACCCGCATAGTCAAATTCTGCGGCCTGACCTATAACAATAGGACCTGAGCCTATAATGAGTACTTTCTTAATATCTGTTCTTTTAGCCATTTTCTATTCCTCCATAAATACTTTCTGTCCGTTATATACTGTAAGTAGGCATTTGCCAAATAATTTATCATTTTTGAAGGGTGTGGACCTGCCGAGTGATAAAAATTCTTCGGGGTTTACTGTTATCTGTTCTTCCAAATCCCATACCGTAAAGCTGTTCCCAAGCGGTATGCCGAAGCGCTTTCTTGGATTAGTACACATAAGTTCTACTAATCGGTCCATAGTTATCAC
>JAZNUZ010000016.1:0-3391 GCA_045592605.1 Acutalibacteraceae bacterium | reverse complement strand
CAGTAGCTCAGTTGGTTAGAGCAACCGGCTCATAACCGGTTGGTCCGGGGTTCGAGTCCCTGCTGGTCCACCAGTGTTAGCATAGGTTTTTGAAATTAATATTAGTTAAATAGGGGTATAGCTCAGTTGGTAGAGCAGCGGTCTCCAAAACCGCGTGCCGAGGGTTCAAGTCCTTCTGCCCCTGCCAAAAATCGACAAGTTTCGAAAGAGGCTTGTCGATTTTACTTTTTCACTATTAACTCTTCACTATTCACTCTTCTTCGAAACTTATCGATTAGTTAATAAGTAATAGTGAAGATGTGATTAACTAATATAGCAGCTTCAAAATTTTTGTCAAATTATTTTTGTTGTTAGAAATGCTCATTCGTGTTATAATAGTTAGGAAAGGAAGGGTGAAACCATGAAAAGTGAAGAAAACTTAAAAATTTTAGAGATTGACCCGTATTTGAAACCTTTCAAGGACGACTTGTTTTTGCGTATGGAATTATACAATAAAAAGTATGATGAAATTACGGTAAACTCAAAAACTTTGAAAAAATTTGCCGACAGTTATAAATACTTTGGCTTTCACCGTACAAAAAACGGTTGGGTGTACAGAGAGTGGGCACCTGCCGCCGATAAAATGTTTTTGACCGGAGATTTTAACGGATGGAACACCGAAAGCCACCAGATGACACAGTTGCAAAATGGCGTTTTTGAAATTGAACTTTCGGGATATGATGCTTTGAAGTCGGGACAAAAAGTTCAGGCTATCGTAATTAATGGCGATAGAAAACTTCGAAGAATTCCGATTTATGCCACCCGCGTGGTACAAGACCCTGTAACTTACTTATGGTGTGCGGAAATTGAAGAAACAGACAATGAGTTCCAATGGACAGATGGTGACTTTAAACCCGAAAAGCCGCTATTTATATATGAATGTCATATAGGCATGTCGGGTGAAGATGGCAAAGTAAGTACCTATAACGAATTCACCGATAACATACTGCCAAGGATAAAAAAATCAGGGTATAATACTATTCAGATAATGGCTATTATGGAGCATCCGTATTACGGCTCTTTCGGTTATCAAGTGTCAAATTTCTTCGCCGCATCTTCCAGATACGGCACGAGCAACGATTTAAAAAGACTTATTGATACTGCACATAAAATGGGTATAACCGTACTTCTTGATGTTGTTCACTCACATGCGGTAAAAAACACAAACGAAGGCTTAAATGAATTTGATGGTACAGTATATCAGTTTTTCCATGATGGAGAACGCGGCAATCATTCTGCTTGGGGAACTAAACTGTTTGATTACGGCAAAAACGAAGTTTTAAGATTTTTATTATCAAATCTTAAATATTGGATGGATGTCTTCCATTTTGACGGTTTCCGTTTTGATGGAGTTACTTCTATGCTTTATCATGACCATGGGCTTGGTAGCGCCTTTACTGGTTACGAGATGTATTTTTCGATGAATACCGATACCGAAGCCGTAACCTATCTGCAACTTGCAAATGAACTTATACATTCAGTTAATAGAAAAGCAATTACTATCGCCGAAGATATGTCGGGTATGCCGGGTATGTGTCTGCCTGTAAAACAAGGCGGAATAGGTTTCGATTATAGGCTTTCTATGGGTATACCGGACCTTTGGATAAAGATGATTAAAGAGCAGAGTGATGATAATTGGGATATGGGAAAACTGTGGTATGAACTTACTTCCCGTAGACCAAAAGAAAAAACCGTTGGTTATTGTGAATCACACGATCAGGCGCTTGTGGGTGACAAAACCATTATGTTCAGACTTTGCGATGCCGAAATGTATGGCCATATGAATAAGTTTGATCCGAGTCTCATTATTGACCGTGGAATTGCGCTTCATAAAATGATTCGCTTGATTACCGCATCCCTTGCGGGAGAAGGATATCTGAATTTTATGGGTAACGAATTCGGTCATCCTGAATGGATTGATTTCCCACGCGAAGGCAACGGTTGGAGTTATCATTATTGCCGCCGCCAATGGAGTCTCTGCGACAACCCGAATCTCAGATATCGCGAACTCGATGATTTTGACAAGGCAATGGTTAAGCTTTTAAAAGAAGATAAACTTATGTCGCAAAAGTCGGTAAATCAGTGGTTGCATCAGGATGATAAGGTGATTGTATTTACAAAAGGTGAGTATGTTTTTGCCTTTAATTTTCATCCAACTAAATCATTTGATGGCTATTTTCTGCCCGTATCCAAAAAAGGAGAATATACAGTTGTATTGTCTACCGATGATGGTGAATTCGGCGGACATTCACGTGTCGATAAAAATTATATCTATAACGCAGTAAAAACAAAGAGCGGAAAAATAGGTTTTAATGCTTATCTGCCTTGCCGCAGTGCAGTTGTTCTTAAGAGAAAATAAAAAAGACAACATTTCCTTGGTTTCCGATATTTGCTTCCATTTTATCGGTTTCTTTTTGCAAGGAAAAGCCTTCGGTTACACGAAAACTTGCTTTTCCAATATCAATATTTTTATTGGTTTATAATATTTCGTTCTTCTTGGTACCGGGTATTTTAAATGAAATTGTAACAATAACTTCAAGTGCCATCGGCTATTTCAGATATGATAAAAACCGCGCATAATAAGCATTAAAATTCAGCAACGGTATGTGATAAGGGTATAATGATGGTAGTAGAGGTGATGAAAATGTATATAACCAAGGAGGAGTTCGAGCAAGCGTTGGCGAATCCGCGCAAGTTGACACCCGAGGAGAAAAAACGGATGGAAGAAATTGGCGAGAAGATGAAGAAGCTTTCACCGCAAGAAATCAGGGAAATACGGAAAAAACTGGACGAAGAGGACGGGTTCTGTTAAAATTTAAAAATCAGAGTTGGTGAAAACGATTACTCGGCAAAAGTTATTATAGGATTTACTAGTGGTAATAATATGGTTCTATATGACATAATCGAATTTACTCCAACTAATTTTGAAATAAAAAAAGAAAGCGCACCGAACAGTCTTTCGACCATTAGAAGTGGTACGCTTTCTAACAACAATATACCATAGGGCAATGATGTTGTCAATAGTAATTCTATGCAGAATGATGAAAGATATGCGTCTGTAACCAAAAACAATACTGAAGAATACTCACTTATATCAGATAATTAAGTTTTGTTATCTATGTATGAAAAAGGGGAGATATTCTTGATTCAATAGTGAAAAAATTTGATGAAGGTGACTTATCTTATGACAGACAAACAATGTATGGAAATTTATCTCGAATTCTTAAAAGAAATCAATCGACAGGGTTATTCGCAAGATTTGATGGAGATAGCCAGCAATATGTTCGTGGTGATACCCCAAGAGTCTATGGAATCAACCATGAAGGAATTTACGGGAATAGCCAAGAAGGGG
>JAZNUZ010000015.1:0-5831 GCA_045592605.1 Acutalibacteraceae bacterium | reverse complement strand
GTTGCTTCAATTTCGGTGGGATGATGGGCATAATCATCTGCCAAAACAAATCCGCCGAATTCACCTAAAAATTCAAATCTCCTACCTGCGCCCGTAAACTGTTCTAAAGCCGATTTTATACCTTCTGCGGATATCGCGTGATAATCTGCAACCGCTATTGCCGCAAGAGCATTAAGTACATTGTGGCGACCGGGCACTCGCATATCGATGGTTGTCAGTAACTTTTGATTTTTCAAAACATCAAATTTAAATCCGTATTTCGAAGGAATTATATTATCCGCATAATACATATTACTGCTATTAAAACCAAATGTTATGATTTGCCCATCAAAATTTTCTGTAGCGCCCATGACAAGTTTGTCATCGCCGTTAACAAATGCAATTTTAGACATAGATATAAACTTTTTAAATGATAAAACCAAATTATCCATTGTCTTAAAATAATCAAGATGGTCGTTATCAATATTCAAAAGAACTGAAATATCCGGTGACAACTGAAGGAATGTATCAACGAACTCACACGCTTCGCAAATCATATTTTCTGATGAGCCCGAAATACCATTGGAATTAATAAGCGGTAATTTACCACCTATAACTGCGGTAGGGTCCATATTGTTTAAAATAAATATCTGAGTGAGCATTGAAGTTGTTGTGGTTTTACCGTGTGTTCCGCACACACCGATAACATTATCAAAGCATCTGGTCAGAGCACCCAGCAAGTGTGAACGTTCCATCGTAGGTATATTGTTCACTCTCGCGTATACCAATTCGGGATTATCGTTAGAAATGGCCGCAGAATATACAATAAGTTCAGCTTCTTTAACATTCTCGGCATTATGTCCCATAAAAACTTTTATGCCTAATTTCTCTACCCTTTTCAACGGGTCGCTTACGTTATTATCTGAGCCTGTAAGAATATAACCTTTGCTATGCAAAATTTCGGCCAAAGGACACATACCTGAGCCGCCGATACCTATCATATGAATTCTTTTTACATTATTTATTATTTTATCTTCTTGACGAACTAATTTCATAAAATAATCCCCTAAATTTTTTTACAATTCTATTATATTGCATTTGATGGAAAAAATAAACAATAAATTTTAAGGAAGTGAAAAAATGTTGAATTTGCCGGAATATATCTCAGATATTTTAAATACCCTTATTGGCGCAGGATATGAAGCCTACGTTGTTGGCGGCGCTGTCCGAGATATGCTTATGAACGGAAAACCCAATGACTTTGACATAACCACTTCCTGTCCGCCCGAAACGGTTTGCAGTCTTTTTAAGAAGACAGTTAAAACAGGATTTCAACACGGTACCGTAACTGTAATATCCGAAAACCGACCCGTTGAAATAACCACATTTCGTGAAGATATAGGTTACTCAAATTTCAGAAAGCCCGACCGCGTAAATTTTGGAACAAACCTATATGATGATTTAAAAAGGCGCGATTTTACAATTAACTCCATAGCATTGTCAAAAAATTTGGAAATAACCGATATTTTTGAAGGTCGACAAGACATTGAAAACAAAACAATTCGTGCAATCGGGGACCCCGACGAAAGATTTACAGAAGATGCTCTTAGAATTTTACGAGCATTTCGATTTGCTGCAAAATTAGATTTTGAAATTGAAAAATCAACTTTTAACTCGGCAATAAAGAAATCTTTTCTTCTACAGAATATAAGTCGCGAAAGAATTTTTTCCGAATTATCTCAGATTCTGACTTCCAGACATCCTGAACACATCGAGCCGTTAATTAATTGCGGTGCTTTAGAATTTATCGGTGTAAAACATGCGGAAAATCTGAAACTTTTATCGAAACTCCCCCAAAAACTCGAATTGCGATTTTTCGTTTTCTGTTTGCTGACCGATACCGACAGCCAAAGTCTTGCCGTAGACTTAAAAACCGATAAAAAATTATATAAATATTGTTATTGCCTAACCACTTTACAGCAAGAAGCTTTTTTGTTTAACAATGTGGGGATTAAGAAATATCTCAATTTATCTAACGAAGAAATCTTCACCGACTTTTTGTTAATCAAGCAAGTTACCGAAAACGTTATTGTACAGGACATTCTTGATGCAACAAGAAAAATTATCGAACTGAAAGAGCCCTATAAAATCTCACATTTAAAAATTAACGGTAATGATATTTTGGCGCTCAGCTGTACTCCGGAGACTGTTGGCAAGGTTCTTGATTATTTATTATCCACTGTAATAAAAGATGCAACAAAAAATAACAAAGACACCTTAATTTCTCTTGCCAAAGCTTTTTTAAAAAACGAATGCACACTATAAAAATAACGCCATAAAATGTATTAAAGCATTTTATGGTGTTTTTTTGAGGTGTTTTATGAAAATTATTATGATAGGCGGAGATAAACGCCAGATTAAAATCAAAAAAAATCTCGAGCAGATTGGTCATTCTATCCATCACATAGTACGTAACAGTGAGATAAATGTTGATTTTACAGATTTCGATGCAATTATTTTTCCGCTACCTACCACACGCGATGGAGTATTTATCAACAACCAACTTAATAGTGATAAAATCAAGATATGTGATATAACCGCAAAAATAGACCGACAAATCGTTTTAAGCGGAAATTATACCTTTCAGAATTTAAACTATATTGATTATGGAAAGGATGAATCTACCGCAATACTTAATGCAGTACCCACAGCCGAAGGCGCAATAGCACTTGCAATTCAAAACACACCTTTTACTTTATGGAAAAGCAAATGTTTGGTTGTAGGAAACGGAAAAATCGGTAAAGTTCTATCGCATAGGCTAAAATCTTTCTCAGCGGATGTTACGGTAAGTGCTCGGCGTGATACCGATTTTGCATATATAGAATCTTTTGGTATACGCCATATTCCAACAAATGAGTTAGAAAGGTACACCGATAATTTTGATGTAATCTTTAATACGGTTGATGCTAATGTAATCACCGCAAAAGCACTAAAAAAATGCAAAAAAAGTTGTCTGCTTATTGAGTTGGCTTCGCACCCTTATGGAATTGATTTTAAAGCGGCAGATGACTTGGGTCTTAAAGTAATTATGGCACCGGGATTGCCCGGTAAAATGGCACCTGACACCGCCGCAGATATTTTGACAAACGTTATAGTTAAAAACCTAAAATACTAACAAACACAGAAACGGTGATTATTATGGATGGTCTTACTGCGGGATTTGCGATTTGCGGTTCGTTTTGCACAATAAAAGAATCCATCTCGCAAATAACTGTACTAAAAAATATGGGGCTAAAAATTATACCGATTTTATCTGATGCGGTCTATAGCACAGATAACAGATTTAACAATGCAAAAGACTTGAAAGAAAAAATTGAAGAACTAACGGAAAATAAAATCATTCATACCATTACCGAAGCCGAGCCTATCGGACCTAAAAGATTACTTGATATACTGATAATTTCGCCCTGCACTGGAAACACACTTGCAAAGTTAGCGGGTGGCATTACCGATACATCGGTGACTATGGCGGCGAAAGCCCATCTCAGAAACAACAGACCTATTGTTATTGCACTTGCTACAAATGATGCACTGGGTGCATCAGCAATAAATATCGGAAAACTGCTCAACACTAAAAACATCTATTTTGTACCGTTTGGGCAGGATGACCCGCACGGCAAAAACAATTCACTTATTTCTGATTTTAAACAAATTCCCGAAACTGTTAAATCGGCGCTCAACGGCAAACAAATACAACCGATTTTACTAAAATAATAAGAAGGCATAACGTTTACTCGTTATGCCTTCTTACAATTATATTTCAATTTCGCGAGAGAGCGCGAAGGAATAAATGATTCGCTGCTTTACGGGTTTGCAAAGGATTTTTTCACAAGCCAAAGCATAAATCTCTAATTGTTTTGAATAGGCTTCTATCAATGAATTTTCATTTTTAACGCGGTCGGTTTTAAAATCAACAACCACAATCCCATCATCTTCCACAAAAACACAATCCACACTACCTTGAACAACGATTTTTTCATCCGCAATATTTTCTTCCAATCCGCTTTTAAGTTTCCCTGCAGAAAGTTCTGTTAAAAATCTCATTTCTCTTTCGATTTTTAAAGATTTTTCCATTCTTGCAAACAAGTCACTACTAAAAAAATCACCGACAGCTTTTAAATCAATCGCGTTTTTCTCTGATTGGGTTATAAATTCCCATTCGTACAAACGCTCAATTTCTGCCGACAAATCCTGCTTCGCCTTTGAAAAATCTGCAAACTGCATAAATCGATGGGTTGCCGTTCCGCGCGCCGCAGGAGTAAGACCGTTCTTTGACATAAATGCCGGTTTAGATGTAAAACTATAATCTTTTTGGTCTGCCTTATGAGCGATTACCGCAACTGAGCTTTTAGACTCAATATCCTTTAGAGCTTCATACGGATAGGTATATCCTATATTCGTTTTTATTAACTCCCCTATTCTTTGGTCGCCGGTCGATTTTTCATCAATTATAGTTAAAACAGGACTATCCTGTTCATTTTTATCGAATTGTTTATAGGAAATTCCGTAATTTTCCAAATCCGATAACGATTTTTCGGGCGCATCGCCTTTCAAAATAAATTGCTGCATTGCAGAGTCGCCCATAAGGGCAAAACATATCATATCCGCGTAGGAATTAAAGTCGGTAACAAATCCGCGGTACTTCTCAAGTGTTTTTGAATTAGCCGCCGCCACAGAATAACATTGTGCACGTTTCAAAACATCTTTATCGGTAATAAACACACACAGTTGCTCCTTGGCTCTTGTTAGCGCTACATATAAAAGCCGCATTTCTTCATCTAATTGTTCTTTTCTTGACACAGCTGAGATTATATTTCGTGTAATGGAAGATTTTTGCAAACCGCTTTCTTCATCATTAATCTTAAAAGATACTCCGATATCTGCGCTTATAAGAAGTTTATCGGAAGAATCTTTGCTACTGAAATTTGCAGAAGTATCGGCTAAAATACAGATTGGAAACTGTAGCCCTTTTGAAGAGTGGATTGTCATAAGATTAACCGAATCACTTTCTGCCGCGGCCTGAGCGCCGATTCCTCTTTCCGAGAGTTTTTTTACGAAACGGTAAAAATGCTCAATACGCTTTGAAAAACCGTTGTCATCGTATTGTAGGGCAATATTTTGGAGTAAAAGAAGATTTTTGCACCGCATATCACCATCGGGTAATAGGGACATAATACTAAGTATTTCGGTGTTCTGCAAAATGTAGGAAACCGTCTCACTGATACAACTCGCAGAAAAGACAGAACGAAGTTTTTTTATCATGTTTAAAAAATCATCCGCTTTTTTGTTTCCAACATCTGCAGACTTTGTAACTGCAGTAATTAAATTGGATTTTTTGTCGATAATGCGTATTTCCGCCATTTCTTCCGCAGAAAACGCAAACAAGGGCGACATCATAACCGCTGCTAACGGAATATCCCTGGTGGGATTTTCAATAGTTTCTAGTAAAGAAAACAAAACGCGTATCTCTGTTGCATCAATAAAATTGGTGGCATTTAATAAAACAGGAATGCCTTTTTTTCTTAACACTTCTGCATATGCCACACCGTTATTTGCAAAACTTCTGAAAAGTACGGTAAAATCACTATACCGCGGTTTTCTCAGTTTTCCTGTTGCAGCATCCGTAACCATACCATTTTGCATATATTCGCTTATATACTCGGCAATGTGGGTTGCTTCTGCAATTAATTTATCACTGGCTAAATCGGTGTTTACAAATTTAATCTCGGTGCATAAGCTGTCCTTTTCCGGATATACGGCAGACGGATTTAAAAATTCTTCTTCATTATATT
>JAZNUZ010000014.1:0-2137 GCA_045592605.1 Acutalibacteraceae bacterium | reverse complement strand
AGAACGCCGTTTTCGCCGTTGACGCGCGCATAGACTTCGTTACGGTTATCCACCTTTTCCACCACGGCAACATCGGACAGACGGATGGGCTTTACGCCTTCCATATTCAGATCGATCAGCACGAGATTTTGCAGATCTTCCAGCGCATCGACCGTATCGCCCACGCTGACGAGCGTGCTGACGCCGTCCTCAGACGCATACCCTGCCGGCATCGAGAAGTTTTGCGCCATTTGTCATCTCTTCGGGAGACGGCATTTCTTCCTTCCACCAAAGACCGTTTTCAATGCGCATATCCTTATCCATACTTTCGCCGCCGCCGAAAGTAAATATTCTCATCCCATCTATATTAAAAATCTGTCCGCGCATCAGGTGTATCAGATTTCCGTTTATGCGATGCACCATACCGCCTTTCCAATAGGTTGTACGGCAGGAATTAATTAAATCGTAATTATCGTGGGTGCCATCAACAAAGGCTACAGTAAATTTTCTGCTACCTAAATATTCAATATATTCCCTTTCCTTTTCGCCGCCATTCCAAAGGTAACCAAAGTCACCGCAGACAATAAGCACATCGCCTTTTTTAAGTTTAAACCATTCTTTATCATACAGGCGCGTTTCATCACCATGCATATCTCCCGTTATATAAACCAATCAGACACCTCCGAAGATAAATTTATCTCTTCCCTTTTTCTATTACTTAATGTATAATATTAATCAGAGTTATAAATATAATATTATGTTGAGGTTGCTATGAATAAAAGATTATCTAAATTTATTATAACATTTATACTGATTTTTGCAATATTTAGTTCTGTTTTTTCGGTTTCTGCCTTTCAGATAAGCGAATTTGAAATCAATGCTCAGGGCGCCGTTCTTGTAAGTCTTGATACAGACGAAATTCTCTATTCTAAAAATCCCGAGCAAAAAATGTATCCCGCATCCATCACAAAATTACTTGTTGCGGCAATAGTTCTTGATAACACAAGTGACCTTGACAATGAAAAAATAACTATGACCAAATCTGCGCTACTTGAAATTTCGGGCACGGGGGCGAGTGTTATAGGACTTGCTGAAGGTGAAGAACTCACCGCCCGACAAGCACTCCACTGTCTGCTCATTTCTTCGGGTGGGGATATTGCCTATGCTATTGCCGAACACTACGGCGGAAGTACCGAAGGCTTTATGGATTTAATGAATAAAAAAAGCGCCGAAATAGGTATGACAAATTCGAGTTTTGGAAATCCAGTAGGGCTTCACGATGAGTATACCTATACAACTCCGAGTGATGTTGTTAAACTTGCAAAATATGTGCTCAAATACGAAGAAATTCTTGAAATCACTTCTCTTACTAGGTATACTTTACCCGCTACCAACAAATCAAATCAGCGAATTTTATCTACCACTAACTTTTTAATTGACCCCACGACTAATTATTTTTATAAATATGCCAAAGGCCTTAAAACAGGCTTTACCGATGAAGCGGGGCGTTGCGTTGTAAGTACCGCAAGTTATAACGGATATAATTATCTGTGCGTAATTATGGGGTGTAATTCTGACGGCGGTAAACGAAATGAGTTTATAGACAGCCAAAACCTTTACCGTTGGGCATTTAACAATTTTGAATTCAAATCGGTGCTTGATACAGAAAAGCCTGTCGCCGAAATTCCTGTAGAATTGTCCCTTGATACAGATTTTCTTAAGCTTTATCCAGAAATAAGTCTGAGAAGCATTTTGCCACGCAAAGCAGATGAATCAACAATAAATATCAACCCTACTCTGTCGCACGAAAAGGTTGATGCTCCAATCTCCGCGGGTACCATTCTCGGAACTGCAGATATTCTGTACGCAGGTGAAGTTATAGGCACAGTAAACCTTATAACCCATGACTCTGTAAAGGCAAATTTATTCCTACAAATAGGTCGTACCGCTAAAAACATATTCGGCTCTACCGCGTTTAAAATCATTATTGCGCTTATTGTTTTAGGTGTTTTGATTTTTATTGGTATATGTATATATATGAATTTAGACAACAAAAAAAGGCGCAAGGTAAAATATATACCTTACGACAAACATACAAAAGAATAGAAAAAACATCGCAGAACGAATTCTGCGATGTTTTTTTAGCAATCATTTCTTC
>JAZNUZ010000013.1:0-3150 GCA_045592605.1 Acutalibacteraceae bacterium | reverse complement strand
TAAGGTCCCCGGAAGACTACCGGGTTGATAGGCACCAAGTCTAAAGGCAGCGATGTCAAAGCTAGGGTGTACTAATAGACCGAGGGCTTGACCTATATTTCGATTCTCCGCAACTACTTTGTTCAGTTTTGAAGGTGTGATTAGATATGCACCATTAGCTCAGTTGGTAGAGCACCTGACTCTTAATCAGGGTGTCCCGGGTTCGAGTCCCTGATGGTGCACCACTTAGCTTATTACCGTACACGGTTTAAGGAAGCCTACGGCTTATATATGTGGCCCGTTGGTCAAGTGGCCTAAGACTCCGGCCTCTCACGCCGGCAACATGGGTTCGAATCCCGTACGGGTCACCATTTAATTGAATATTATAGCATTAAACAGCATACGCTGTTTATATATAGTGCCTTAGGGCACGTCACGAAGTTGGTGCTGATTGCGGTGAGGGTCCACCCGTTCCCATCCCGAACACGGAAGTTAAGCTCACTTGCGCCGAAAATACTTGGCGGGCAGCTGCCTGGGAAAATAGGTAGGCGCCAACACAATTTGCCTTGGTAGCTCAGTCGGTAGAGCACGCGGCTGTTAACCGCGGTGTCACAGGTTCGAGCCCTGTTCGAGGCGCGAAAAAATTTCGTACACGCGAGTGTGGGGGATTTTTTACTTTTTCACTTTTCACTCTTCACTTTTCACTAATGCGGCGTGTACGGATTTTTTGGAAAGTAATAAGTAATAGTCAATAGTGAAGAACTCTTGCGGTTCCGCCGCTTTTATGCTATAATACACCCAAGGGAGTGATTGTATGAAAAAACTATTAGCTATTTTCCTTTGTTTACTAATGTGTTTGGTTTTTAGTGGATGCAACAACACTGAAAAGAAGAACGATGAGGCTAAAACTGTTTTAACAAAAGTTTTAAATAAAGAAGAAAATTTTACAGTCCACAATGTTTATGTGGATAAAACTACTGAAGAGAATTTGGAGAAATTCAGATATCCTACATATAGTAACGCACTGAATATTTTTGAGCCTGCTCATTATACCTTTGCTGATTTTGATGCCGATGGGATAGAAGAATTGTTAATTATCGATGCGTATTTGAGTGATTTCTTATTTTTAAGATATGACGATGAAAAGGTTTATGGCTATGTTCATAAAAAAATTAGTATCCAAGATGTAAAGACTGATGGTAGCTTTATGACATTTGATTATGATGGATATAAAGCAATTAGCAGAATTTCTTTCTCAGGTAGTTCTTATGAAATAACTAATCAAGCGTATTTTGATGATTCGGAAAACAAATATTTATTGGATGAAAAACCAGTTCAAAAGAGCGAAGTTGAAGAATATTTTGAAAATTGGAACAAAAATACAACAAAAGTATCTTGGGAAGATATAAATTAAAGAAATTTTTCGGTTTTTTTAGGCACATTTCATTCGTGTCATTAAGTTCAAACTACCCAGCAAAAGAAAAGACACGCGAAAGCGTGTCTTTTCTTTTTCAACTAAGTGTGCCTTACGGCACGTGAAGCACACCTTCGGTGTGTGAAGTTTGCTTCGCAAGTGAAGAGCCTGTGGGCGTGAGTGGCACACTTAACTTCACTTTGTGCGAAAGCACAAAACTTCACTATGCCAACGGCATAACTTCACATCGGCTTTGCCGATGCTTCGCTCAAACCCTTGCCCCTCCGCCGCTTTTATGCTATAATACACTCAAGGCGGTGATTATATGAAAGCAGTTCGAATATTTTTATGGATCATAATTTGTATAATTTTTTTGTTAGGAATTTTATACTTATTCACAGGCTCGCTGGAATGGTTTCCAACTCCCGAACAACAGGAAAAAGCTCGCATAACTGCTATCATTATGATGGTAATACCAATTATAAGTTGTATTATATTGTTCTTAACAAGAAAAAAGTAGGGAAATCAGGTTTTTTATCAGTTCTTTTTCGGACACGAGAGACAAAAATTCCTCGTTCTTCGGAACGAGGAATTTTTTATCCAAGCCGACAGGCTTGGTATATCATCACGACGCAGTCGTGTATATCATCGCCGAAGGCGTATATCATCACACCTTTAGGTGTGCATTTCTGTCGGCTTGATGATATATAAAACTAAAGTTTTGATGATATGCAATTCCTGCGGAATTGATGATATACAATGCTCTGCATTGATTTCTTACTGTTTTTATGCTATAAGAATAAGCCGTGAACTTCACGGCTTATTTTTGTATATTAGGATTATTTGTTCTTTCTAAAAGATAATCAACCGAAACGTTAAAATAATCAGCAATTTTAATAAGTTCATTAATACCAGGTTCTCGTTCACCTGTTTCATAACGACTTATTGTGTTTTGATTTGTATTTAAATCCATTGCCATTTTGAGTTGGGAAATGCCTTTTGATTTTCTGATTTCTTTTAATCTCATAAAATCACCCCTTGACATTATTATCCCACAATGGTATAATCTAAATATCCCAATTTGGTATTTTGACAGGAGGAATTAAATATGAAAAAAGTATTATCAATGGGTCTAGTTGTAATGTTGGTTATTTTAACATTCGCAGGATGTAGCAATGGACAGACTTACGATGGCGTGTTAAAAGAATACACTGCAAAAATTGAAGAAGCTACACCCACGCTTGTTGAAGAGTTCAAAACTGAAACAACGGGCATTACCGATGTAACCAAAATAGCTGAAATTTCCAATGCAAAAATCCAAAAACTTGCTGAAATTTCTACCGAAGGTATCGGAAAAATGGCTGAAATTAAATTAAAAAATAATGATGATACTAGTGTTTATGAAGAATGGGCTCAAAAACTCACAGATGTGTATGAAAGAGAAGCAAAGAAAATAACAGATGAATATGAAGCGGTTTCCAGTAATGCAATTAATTCATTGTTACCGTAATTAAAATTTGTATGTATTAAGATAATCAGGTTTTTAGACCGGTTCCATTTTGAGTGTCGGTCCTAAACGAAAATCCGTTCACGAAAGTGGACGGATTTTTGTTCTATGAAACTTGTCAAGATTAGTGGACAGATAAAAGAGTGAAAAATTGGTTTGGGATATAATATCCAATACCTGAATGCAGTCTTTCTGAATTGTAATAAAGTTCAATGTAGTCAACAATCGTTCTTGAAGCTTCTTCGAATGT
>JAZNUZ010000012.1:0-4038 GCA_045592605.1 Acutalibacteraceae bacterium | reverse complement strand
CATCCTTTCGAGAAAGTATATGCAGAGAAAAGGGAAGAAAGAATTAAAATCGATTTCAGGCAATAAGTAAGCCCCAAAGACTTATAGTCCTTGGGGCTTTGGTACGCCATACCGGATTCGAACCAGCGACACCCGGCGTCGGAGGCCGGTGCTCTATCCAGCTGAGCTAATGGCGCAGATATGCTATTTTGTGTTTTCTAAAATTTTCTTGATGGCATTAAAGGTTTCATCACTTATTACGTGCTCTATACGACAGGCATCATCTGCGGCAGTTTTTTCACTGACACCAAGTTTTTGGAGTACATGAGTTAAGACATCGTGGCGCTCAAAAATCTGGTTTGCCTTGAGTTTTCCCGTTTTGGTAAGAGAAATATAACCATCCTTGTCGACCGTAATATAGTTCTGATTTTTAAGCAGACCTATTGCGCGGCTGACACTGGGCTTTGAAAAATTCATATATTCCGCAACATCAATAGAGCGTACGGACCCTTTAGTTTTGCATAAAATGAATATCGATTCAAGATACATCTCGCCCGATTCTTTAAGTGACATATTTCCAGTCTCCCTTATAAATCATTATCAATATAATAGCATACATTATTGAAAAAATCAATAATTTGAAATGGGTGAAAATATTTTCAAAAGGTCTTGACAAATAATGGAATATGTACTATACTAATATGCAGTTAGCGGCTGCTAACTGCTTTAAATTTTATGTCGAACGGTGGTATTTATGACTCTGAGAGAAGCAAACGAAGGAATAGAATACATAATCAAAGATATTGTTACCGACGACGAAGAATTGAATGATTTTTTGTTTTCGCTGGGTTGCTATAGTGGTGAAGTTATTACGGTTATATCCCATTTGCGAAGCAGCTGTGTTGTATCAATCAAAGATAGTAGATATAGTATAGATAATCATTTAGCGGAAGCTATTATAATTTAAAATGTTGCTGTTTTAAAACAGCATTTTTTCACAAAGGCGAGTTAGCGGCGGCTAACCGAATACGAAAATCTAAAAGGGGATATAAATTTAATGATAATAGCATTGGCAGGAAATCCGAATTCGGGGAAGACCACAATGTATAATGCTTTGACAGGAAGCAACGAAAAGGTTGGTAACTGGGCAGGTGTTACGGTCGAACAAAAGGTTCATCCAATAAAAAAGACTTATTATAACGGGGAAGAGACACTTTTAGCGGTTGACCTTCCCGGTGCATACTCAATGTCGCCGTTCACTAGCGAAGAAAGTATCACAAGTGCCTATGTAAAGGAAGAAAACCCCGATGTTATTATTAACATTGTGGATGCTACTAATCTAAGCCGCAGTCTATTCTTTACAACTCAGTTACTGGAACTCGGCATACCCGTTGTTGTAGCGCTTAATAAAAGTGATATTAACGAGAAGAAAAAAACCGTAATTAATACCGAGAAGTTATCCATCTTGTTAGACTGTCCTGTAGTTGAGACCGTTTCAATTTCGGCAGATGGTTTAAAGGTACTTGTGGAAAAGGCGGTTTCTTTAAGGGGTACCACACAAAAATCCCCGTATACTCAGGAAAATATAAATATTACAGATAAAGGCGCGGTAAGAAATGCAGACCGTAAGCGCTTTTCGTTTGTTAACAGTATAGTGAGACAGGTTGAAAAACGCGCGGTCTTGACAAAGGATAAAAACTTTGGTGATAAAATAGATGCGGTTATTACAAACAGATGGTTTGGTATCCCGATTTTTGCATGTGTTATGTTCTTGGTATTCCAGATTTCTCAGGTGTGGTTAGGCTCCTGGATAGCTGAAGGCTATGAATTTGAGAACGGCACGATAATACCCGGACTTGTAACGCTACTCGAAATGTTTCAAGCGTGGGTTGGCGGACTTCTTACAAATGCTAATCCATTACTTTCAGCGCTTCTCGTTGATGGTGTAATTGGTGGCGTAATGGCAGTTGTAGGCTTTTTGCCGCTTGTTATGGTAATGTATTTCCTTATAGCCATACTTGAAGACTGCGGATATATGTCGCGAGTTGCCGTCGTGCTCGACCCGATATTTAAAAGGGTTGGTCTTTCGGGCAAATCGGTTATTCCTTTTGTTATTTCAGTAGGATGCGCTGTTCCCGGTATTATGGCAAGTCGCACCATTCGTGATGAGCGTGAGCGCAGAGCTGCCGCAATGCTCGCACCGTTTATGCCTTGTGGAGCCAAAATTCCCGTAATATCACTTTTTGCAGGTGCGTTTTTTGATAATGCGGGCTGGGTGAGTACGGTTATGTACTTATCGGGTATTATGCTTATATTTGTGGGCGCCTTGCTAATTAATAAAATTACAGGCCATAATGCAAAAAAATCTTACTTTATTATCGAAATGCCGGAGTATAAAATACCGTCGTTCTCGGGCGCATTCAAATCAATGTGCAGTCGGGGTTGGGCATACATAGTTAAGGCGGCAACAATTATTTTGCTTTGCAATACTTTAGTTCAGATTATGCAGACATTTGATTGGAGTTTAAAGGTTGCAGAAAGCGCCGATACTTCAATTTTAGCAAGTATTGCAGGACCGTTTGCCTATATTCTGGCACCTATAGTTGGTGTTCTTTCGTGGCAACTCGCCGCCGCAGCGGTTACAGGATTTATTGCAAAAGAAAATGTCGTAGGCACTTTGGCGGTATGTTTTGTTGGACTCGAAAATCTTATTGATACCGAAGAACTTATTCTTCTCGAAGGTACAGGCAGTACCGCCGCAGGTATAATTGCAATTACAAAGATAGCGGCATTGGCATACCTTATGTTTAACCTTTATTCTCCGCCTTGTTTTGCGGCAATCGGCGCTATGAACTCCGAAATGAAGAGCATAAAATGGATTTGGGGCGGAATAGGGTTTCAACTCGGCGTTGGTTATACCGTTGCCTATCTCGTATACACGGTAGGCACACTCATTACCACACCCGCCACGCTTAATATTGCTGCTGCTATAGGTGGCTTAGCCGTAGTTCTCGTGTTTGTTATTACCGTATTGGCACTTATTTTGAACACAAATAAAAAGCTTTTAGCAAAGGTTAAATAATTATGGAAAATTATATTATAATAGCCGTTTTAGTTGTCATAATCGGTGCCATTATCGGCTATCTCGTTAAAAAGAAAAAACAGGGTGTTAAATGTATAGGTTGCCCATACGCCAAACAATGCGGCGGTAAATGTGATACTCAACAAGGAAAAATCAAATAAAAATCACAAGGCAGGGTTTAACCCTGCCTTATATTTTTATTCTTTTAATTTTGATAGGTTTTCCGCATTTTTTGGCATATTCAATCATCGATTTTGTACCGCGGCTTTTCCCATCCCAAAAGCAAATTACATAGTCACCATTTTCTGCCATTTGTTTGTTTCGTTTCGGACCTGCGCTGCGCCCGTATTTGCCCCAATCGGCAGGGTAACGCTCTATTTCAAATCCATTTTCCTTTGCATACAGTTCCCCAAGCGCATCAGCGCCGTTTGCCCCACCCGAGACTATAATTATTGTGTTTTCCTTTCGTATGTTGGAAATACAGTAATCAATATATTCCTTTGCTTCCTTGTAGTTACTATAATCTCTGCAACCTGGCTTTGGTTCGGCAATCGGTACATCTGTAATGGGAAGCTCAGTATATGGTGGTGCATATTCGGAAGCAATAAATATGGGTTATGACCGCTTTCAAGCAAATACATACGCAAGTTTAGTTGCAGCGGCAGAATCAGGCCTGAATTACTTGTTAGGTGGTGTTGGGGCGCTTTCCAGTCAGGCATCTGTTGTAAAACAGTTAAAGAATCTCAAAGTCTTTGATAATGTATTTGCCCGACTTGCTCTAAGTGGTGCGGCGGAAGGCTTGGAAGAAGGTTTACAAACAGCACTTGACCCGTGGTTTAAATCAGTGGCTTTTGGTGTTGATTTTGAAGCAGCAGATGTAGAAGATGTGTTATATGATTCATTAATTGGATTTTTAAGCGGTGTAGCCTTAGATTCACCGGGCGAAAAGCAAGACAGGGGACGGTTCTGTGTCTTGA
>JAZNUZ010000011.1:0-5477 GCA_045592605.1 Acutalibacteraceae bacterium | reverse complement strand
CCGCTTCAATGGCGCTCGAAGAAAACCTTGTTAATCTTAATTCTACATTTACCTGCGCATACCATATAAATATTGCCGGTCAGGGTTATGACTGTCATAAAACGGGCGGTCACGGAACTCAGAATCTTATGGAAACTATGGTTAATTCCTGTAACCCTGCTTATATTATGATAGGACAGTTAGTAGGAACGCAAACATTTGCAAAATACTTTGAAGCTTTCGGTCTTACTAAAAAAACGGGCATAGATTTACCGGGTGAATCGAATCCTGTCTATCACTCTTCGAATAAAATGGGCCCCGTAGAGTTGGCTTCATCATCATTCGGCCAGACATTTAAAATAACCCCAATACAGATGATTACCGCAGTTTCTGCCGCGGTTAACGGTGGATATCTGGTCGAGCCCCACGTTGTAAGCAAAATACTTGATAGTGATGGAAATATCGTTAAATCGGTAGAACGTACCGTAAAACGTCAGGTTATTTCAGAAACAACATCTGAGACTATCCGTTCTATGATGGGCGCGGTTGTTTCAAAAAGTGCAAGTAAAAATATGTATGTTGCAGGATACCAGACGGGCGGTAAAACCGGTACTTCACAAAAGGTAGCCGAAAAATTGGAATCGGGCAGTGAGAAAGAGTTATACATTGCTTCTTATCTTGCGGTAGCCCCTATAAATGAACCTGAGATAGCGGTACTTGTAATGATTGATGAGCCAAGTGCCGGTCAGTATTACGGTTCTGCGGTTGCCGCACCTATAGGTGCCGAAATTTTAAGCGGCGTGCTTCCGTATCTCGGTTATGAGCCGCAGTATACCGAACAGGAATTGGCATCTCTCTCAATTAGCGTTCCATCGGTTGTCGGAGATGATATTGCGGTTGCTAAGAGCAAGATTACAAGTTCAAAACTGACATATAAAATAGTGGGTAATGGCGAAAAGGTAATAAATCAGATGCCAGAATCAACCGATTCGTTACATTCGGGCGGTGTAGTTATACTTTATACAGAAGAAAACACCGAAGGAAGTAGCAAAACACGGGTTCCGGATTTCACATCTCTTTCCGTATCGGCCGTAAATGCTACTGCGAAAAACGCAGGACTTAACGTGCAATTCGCGGGAAATACATCTTCCGCAACCGTTATTGCCTATAAACAAAGTATTGAAAAAGACACAGAAGTTGAAACAGGTAGCGTTGTAACTGTTTACTTCCGCGATACAAGCGCTGATAATATCGCGGATTAGGGAGTTTTTTAAATGAAACTATATGAGCTTATAAACACAGATAATAAAGTACTGTCCGATTTAGAAATTTCGGGAATTACCTGTGATTCAAGGGCAGTTAAACCCGGATTTGCATTTATTTGTATTAACGGTACTAATTTCGATGGTCATACATTCGCCCATGGCGCTATAGAAAAAGGCGCATCGGTTATAATATGTGAAAGAGATTTGGGACTTAACAACCAGGTTATCGTTGATGATACCCATCGTGTTTATTTTGAAATGAGCGCAAAATGGTTCGGAAATCCCGCCGAAAAGTTAAAACTTATCGGTGTTACGGGTACTAACGGAAAAACATCGGTTACCTATATGCTTAAAAGAATTTTAGAAGCCGATGGACACAAGGTAGGACTTATCGGTACCATACAGAACATGGTGGATGAAAAGGTGTTGCCATCTAAAAACACCACGCCCGATGCCTATGAAATGAATTATCTCCTAAGTTTAATGGTCAAAGAAAACTGCGAATATGTAGTTATGGAAATATCTTCTCACGCGCTTGACCAGAAACGCATTTGCGGTGTCGAATTTGAAATAGCTATGTTCACAAATTTAACCCAGGACCATCTTGACTATCACTTAACAATGGAAAACTATTTTGCCGCTAAACTCAAGCTTTTCAATATGTGCAAATGTGCCATTGTAAATTTCGATGATGCCTATGGTAAAAAGATTTTAGAAGAAACGGAATGTAAAAAGATTTCGTTTTCAGTAAATAATGATGAAGCTACTTATACCGCTAAAAACGCTCAATATAGACCCGATAGCGTTAAATATCATATGGTAGGGTATAATTTTATCAATTCAATATCTGTAGGTACCGGCGGCAGATTTACGGTGTATAATTCTATGTGTGCTGCAGCTGCCGCGATTGAACTCGGAGTATCCTTAGAAACTGTAAAGCAATCCTTACAAGATATGCACGGTGTCTCGGGCAGAGCGGAAGTTGTAAAAACAAATAGAGACTTCACAGTTGTTATCGACTATGCGCATACACCCGACGGACTTGAAAACATATTAAAAAGTTTTAAAGATTATCGCGATTCAAGACTTGTTATATTATTCGGTTGCGGCGGAGACCGCGATAGGACCAAACGTCCAATAATGGGCGAAATAGCGGCAAAATTTGCCGATTATTTAATTGTAACCAGTGATAATCCCAGAAGCGAAAATCCATCACAAATAATTGAAGATATAATGGTGGGTGTAAAAAAATATAAAACACCATATACAATTATTGAAAATAGAGTAGAAGCGATAAAATTCGCTATACAAAATGCTAAAACTAATGATATAATTATATTAGCAGGTAAAGGTCACGAAACCTATCAGATATTAAGCACAGGCAAAATACATCTTGATGAACGTGAAGTAGTGGCTGAAGCTTTAGAAATAAATAAATAGCAGGGAGAGAAATAAAAATGGTTGAATTATCACCTGTAATAGCCGCGGGAATTGCGATGGCGGTTTGCTGGGGACTCGGATACATAGTTATTCCGTACCTGCATAAACTTAAATTCGGACAGACAATTCTTGATATAGGTCCCAAATGGCACGCCAACAAACAAGGCACACCGACAATGGGCGGGGTTATGATTTTCGGCGGTGTAATCTGCGGTCTTTTGTTTGCAATATGCTATTCGTTTTTTGCAAACAGTCGCTTAACTGCGGAATTTACAACCAAAGGAAATTTCATACGTTTTGTATCAGGTATTGCTCTTGCGGTTTGTATGGGAATTATCGGTTTCTTAGATGACTATATCAAGGTTGTAAAAAAGCGCAATCTTGGTCTTACCGCAAGACAAAAAACATTTTTACAATTTTTGGTGTCAGCACTTTATTTGGTAGCGCTTTATATTTCGGGTATGGATTCAACCTGGATACCGTTTGTAGGTGAAGTGTCGGTTACATCGGGCTTAGGTCTCGCATTCTGGCCGATTTCCTTGTTCTTTATTTATGGTTTTACAAATGCCGTTAATTTGACTGACGGTATCGACGGACTTGCCGCGACAGTAACTATGATAGTTTCTTGCGCTTTTATGTTTATGGCAGGTTTTATGGGCAATATTGCTTATAATACCTTGTCCGCCGCCTTTGCGGGTGGTTGTGCGGGTTTTGTCCTTTGGAATGCACATCCTGCCAAAGTGTTTATGGGGGATACGGGCTCAATGTTTTTGGGCGGTGCAGTAGTAGCAATGTCTTACGGTATTGGAAAACCCGTTTTATTAATTCTTGCAGGTCTTATTTATATTATTGAAGCATTTTCTGTTATCTTGCAGGTTATATATTTTAAGAAAACTAAAAAAAGACTTTTTAAAATGTCACCTATACATCATCATTTCGAAATGTCGGGATGGAATGAAGGAAAAATAGTTTTTGTATTTTCGGTTGTAACCTTTATAGGTTGTCTTTTAGCAATTTTACCAATTATATTAATGCAGTAGGAGTATGTTATGGCTACAGAAATCAACAAAAAGCAAAAAACATCTATCTTCGGTAGTAATAAGCGTAAGGTTGATGTTGCGTTTTTAAGCCTTGTGTTAGTTTTACTAACAATAGGGCTGATTATGTTGTTTTCTGCAAGTTATGTTTATTCATACACCCATTATGACAACAGTTTTAAATTCATATTTAACCAGGCAAAATATGCGGCAGTGGGACTTATATTTATGTTTATTGCATCGCATATTGACTATCACTTTTATAGGAAATTTGCTTGGATTGTATTGCTCGTTTCGGTAGCATTGTTGGGATTTCTACTTGTAGTGCCGCCGATGGTAAAGGGTATGGATGTAAAAAGGTGGTTTGCGATTGGCTCTTTTAGTTTCCAACCGTCTGAAATTGCTAAATTTGCCATAATTCTGCTTTTTTCTCACCTTATAGCTGCAAACTATAAGCAAATGGGCAAATTTAAATTTATAGCCATTCTCGTTGGAATTTTGGGCGTTGTCTGCGGACTTGTAATTGCCGAGCCGCATATTTCAGCAACACTCTTAATAGGTGTAATCGGCGTAGTTCTTATGGTGGTCGGGGGGCTTAAACTTCCGTACATTTTAGGCGGACTCGGAATTGGTCTCGGTGGGGCGGCAGTAGTTGTTCTCAGTGGCGCTATAAGTTACAGTAGTGACCGTATAAAATACTGGTTAGACCCTTGGGCAGATGCTACGGGATACGGTTATCAGACAATTCAGTCTCTTCTTGCTATCGGCTCTGGCGGAATAATGGGCAGGGGACTTGGAAACTCAAGACAAAAATATCTCTGGGTGCCCGAACCGCATAACGATTTTATTTTTTCAATCGTTTGTGAAGAATTGGGTATAATCGGCGCTATAATTATTATTCTACTTTTTTGCGCACTAGTCTGGCGCGGTTTTACAATAGCACTCAAAGCACCCGATAAATTCGGTTGCCTTTTGGCAGTAGGCCTTACTTTCCAGGTAGGTCTTCAGGCTATCCTTAATATTCTCGTTGTAACAAATACAATACCAAACACAGGTATCAGTCTTCCGTTCTTTAGTTACGGCGGAACATCGCTCATACTTTTACTCACACAGATGGGAATTGTGCTGTCGATTTCAAGACAGTCTAATTTGAAAAAACTATAGACAGGCGGTAAAACTATGCATATACTTTTTGCAGGTGGCGGAACCGCAGGACACATAAATCCTGCTTTGGCGGTTGCCGGTTTCATAAAGGAAAAACACCCCGATGCTAAAATCAGTTATATCGGTACTGCAAATAAACTTGAAGCTAAATTAGTACCTGCTGCAGGATATGATTTTTATACCATTGATGTTGCGGGTTTCCAACGCAAATTAACACCAAAAAATATTATTAGAAACATTTCGGCGGTTAAAAAGGCGGTTACCGCATCATATACCGCAAAAAAGATACTCAAAAGATTAAAGCCCGATGTGGTTGTGGGTACGGGTGGTTATGTTAGCGGACCTGTATTAAAACAGGCGCAGAAACTCGGGTTTAAAACCGCAATACACGAACAAAACGCATTTCCCGGTGTGACTACAAAAATGTTGGCATCGGGGGCTGACTGTGTTATGTTAGCGATGCAGGAAGCCGAGAATCGCCTTAAATTAACAAAAAAACCTGTAATTACGGGAAACCCTGTAAGACAGGCGCTATTAAATGTGGACCGCATACAAGCGCGTAAAAAGTTAGGAATCGGGAAAGAACCGCTTA
>JAZNUZ010000010.1:0-8485 GCA_045592605.1 Acutalibacteraceae bacterium | reverse complement strand
GTTTTTAAAACAGTGCTTTTTTAAATATCGAGCCTACCTATAAGCCGAGTTCTGTCTTGGACGACTATCTATCTCGACAGCGAATCGCTTCGCTGCTCTAGCCACTTTTCAAGGCACATCAGGCGAATGTATAGCCTTATTTAGTGTTGCATCGGATAGGGTTTACAGGGCCGGTATGTCTCCATCCGGCCGGTGAGCTCTTACCTCGCCTTTCCACCCTTACCGCAAAATGCGGCGGTATATCTCTGTTGCACTTTCCCTAAGGTCACCCTCGGCAGCCGTTAGCTGCTATCCTGTCCTGTGAAGCTCGGACTTTCCTCAGGCGTAAGCGTTTGCTTATACCCGCAGCCGTTCAATTAACTCACTTTGTTATTTTAACACAGTTTGCCGATTGTGTCAAAACAATAATTTTTGCATATTATATACAGGATAAAACTTAAATTAAGGTGATTTTATGGATAACAAATTTTTCCTTGCGGCAAATTCGGCAGATGGCTTCTACAGTGTGTTTGATAAATGCTTTGATGCCAAAAAAGATTGGCTTTGCTACATAATAAAGGGCGGTCCCGGAACGGGCAAGTCTTCTTTTATGAAAAAACTTTATTCTTCGGCTAAAGAACGCGGTATCCCTGCTATTCTTTGTATGTGCAGTTCCGACCCTGAGTCACTTGATGCCGTAATTTTTCCCACTCTTAAAAAGGTTATTATGGATGGTACCGCACCGCACACCGTAGACCCGAAATTCCCTGCCGTATGCGAACAGATAATAAATATGGGTGAATTCTGGGATGCGAAAAAAATAGCAGAACACAAGGATACCGTAATAGCCCTTACCGAAAAAAATTCCGCCTACCACAAAATAGCATCGGGATATATCAAAGCGGCAGGTAAAGCGGCAAAGAATAATTTTTCCATAAGCCTTAGCGCTACCGACATTGAAAAATGCGTTGGTTTTGCCGTAAAAATTGCCGAAAAAAATATACCTGCGAGTAAAAGCACGGGTTATTTATGGGTAAGGTTTTTAGGCGGCATAACACCCAAAGGAATTATACACTATACCGATGATACATCACGAAAGGTACTCATCCGCGATGAATACGGCGCCGCATCCAGCGTTATTCTATCGGTACTCTCAGATATTGCGGTATCCCGCGGTTACGAAACGATTGTTATAAAAAACGAATTATTGCCAAAATTGATTACTGATGCCGTAATTATACCCGAATTAGACCTTGCCTTTTGCCGAGAAACGAGCAAAATTAAATATGATGATAATGCAAAACGGATACATTCATCCCGTTTCACAGATAGCCTTTACTTAAAAGAAAACAAACAAAAACTTGCCTTCAATAAAAAAGTCTGTAAAGAGCTACTGCTAAGCGCCGTAGAAACCCTAAAAGCCGCCAAAACCACCCATGATGAATTGGAAAAGTATTACTCTGCTAATATGGATTTCACTGCCTTAGAGAAATATTATACCGAATTTGAAAACAAATTTTTTGCATAATAAAAACCCACCGTAGCGAGACTTCTCTAAGGGAAGTCTCGCAGTTTTATTCGCCAAAGGCGAGTTCTATTGCTTCGCAGTGATATTTGTCTTGCGACAAGTGTTATTGCCTTCGGCAGTTTCGGGCGAATAAAATATCACGAAAACCGATAGGTTTTTATATCACTTTGCCGAAAGGCAAAATATCACTGTGAGACCTGTCTCACAATAACACTAATAGTTTTTTCTTTGAGATAGGTTTGATTTCAAAGTAAGTAACCCACTATGACACTTTCGATTTGAAGGTGTCATTTTTATATAAAAAGAAAATTGGGAGACACTTCTTTAAGAAGTGTCTCCCAAAGGTTGACTTTTTTATTAGTTAATTTTTCCGTAGAGCGGAAGAGCGGTATCACTCTTAGGGGCTCTCATAGTTTCTGTCGCCTGAGCGTTTTGCATGTTAGAACCTTTTTTATTATTAGGTCTACTACCCTTATCACTACTGATAACAACACGTCTGCCTGAGCCTTCGCCAACTGAATAAGAAGATACGCCTTCGATTTCCTGAACTGCGGTATGAATTATTCTTCTTTCATACGGATTCATCGGTTCAAGAGTACGGCTACGACCTGTGCGCAGCACCTGATTTGACACTCGCTTAGCAAGGCTTGTCAAGGTCTGCTCACGTCTTTCACGGTAATTACCGATGTTAAGAGTTACTTTATAGTAACCGCCACCCGCATCATTTGCGGCAAGACTTGTTAAATACTGTAAAGAATCGAGTGTTTCACCGCGGCGACCGATAACAACACCAAATCCTTCGCCAGACAGATGAAGAATAACTCCGTTTTCTTTTTCGGTTACCTTAATTTTTACAGCTGTACAACCGAGTTTTTCTAAAATTTCAGAAATATACTTTATCGCGCGGCCTGCCTTGGTATCGGGAGCAATTTGCTCTGCATCAACTGCGTTAACTTCCAAAGCATCAACCGGCTCTGCTTTTTCTGTCTTTACCGGTTCAGCTTTCTTTTCCTTAACGGGTGCTGCCTTTTTTTCCTTTACAGGCTTGGCTTTTTTTGGTGCATCAGGTAGAGTAATATATGCCTTTACTTCGGCCTTTGCACCGCCAAAAAGACCTAATGTTTTCTTTTTAGGTGTTGCGATTACATCAAACTGTATATCATCTTCGTCGAATTTTTTATCTGAAATAGCGGCGATGAGATTTTCTTTAGCCTGTTCCCAAGCTTCTTCTACGGTATCGCCGTATCCGATTTCTTCTTTAATCAAGACTAGTCCTCCTTATAGGATGAGAGAATTTTCTCCTCTTGTTCGTAACATTTAATAATATTCTTAGCGCGTTCCTTTGCAATCATTGTGTGCGGACCGTAGAAACGCTGTACGCCTTCTTGAATTATACCCGAAATAAAGCTTGAACAAGCCCAGTAGAAACCAAGACCACAAGGTGCTCCGAAAGCAATTATAAGGGAAATAAGCGGCATACCTAACATCATACCTGTCATACTCGGTGCGCCGGGGTTCATTTTCTTCTGAGAACGGATTGACAAAAGAGAAGAGAACATAGCGGCGGCAAATGACAAGAACGGAATTATCCAGTTAAGTTTTGCATCTGCTAAATTGAGTGAAAATTTCGGTATTTCGGTAAGGCTTATACCGAAGAAATTAAAGTTTATGCTTTTTACTGCATCGGTAATCTCGGCGTAATGGCCTTCAAAACCTGCGGGAGCTACAAATCCTACTTCGTTTATCTTGGCAATAACATCCAAATCAAGCCTTAAATTGTTTTTTACTTCAATGCCTACGGCTGTCGCAAATTCCTGAACGGTTGTAGCATCAACCGTTGTCAAATAGGTTATAGGACCTAAAACAAGATAATAAATTGACATAAGGAAAACAAGGCGAACTATCATCGGCAAACATCCGCCCGACATAGAAACCTTTTCTTTTGTGTAAAGTTCCTGTACTGCGGCACTGTACTTTTGCTTATCGTCACCGTATTTTTCCTTTAATGCATCCATTTTAGGTTTAATGCGGGTTTGTTGCATTGAAGATTTCTGGCTTTTTACGGTAAGGGGTATCATACAAAGGTTAACAACCAATGTAAACATAAAAATTGCTACTGCAAAATTATTATTGAAAATACCCATCAAAAAACGCAGAACATAAGACAAAATATATTCGTTAATTACATTAAATATAGCCATATATAACTATCCTTTTTAGTGGATTATTTTTGTTTTCTTTTTTCCGGTACGGGATCATATCCGCCGCGGCAAAACGGATTGCACCTTAAAATACGCCAGACTGTAAGCCACGTACCCTTAAATGCCCCGTGAATTCTTAAAGCTTCAATCGCATAATTAGAGCAGGTTGGTGTAAACCTGCAACACCCCATTTTATATGGGGAAATGCATTTTTGATAATACTTAACCGCGCCTATCAATATTCTACGCATCATTTTCTTTTAATACGCCGCTTTCCTTTAGGTGCGCCTTCATAATAGCGGCGATTTCATAACTTTTCTTTGTAAGTATACGCGAACGGACAACAAACACGATGTCGCAACCGCCCTTTATACTTCCCACACAATCTCTAAATGCGGCAGTAATAAGTCTTTTTGCACGGTTCCGCATAACCGCACAACCGATTTTTTTACTTACAGTTATACCTATTCTTACCTTGTCCCCCTTTTGCCGCATAATATACGACACAAAATAGGGACTGACATTAGACTTTCCGCGGCCGTAAACCCGACGGAATTCTTTATTGAGTTTTAACTTTTCAAACATAAATCAGGTCATCCTTAAAAAAGAAAAGCCACTGCTTTACAAGTGGCCCCTAATTAGTAAGTGAGCTGCTTTCTGCCCTTTGCTCTACGACGAGCAAGTACCTTACGGCCGTTGGCTGTAGCCATTCTCTTTAAAAAGCCGTGTTCTTTTTTACGATGAAGTTTTTTAGGCTGATATGTTCTTTTCATTTGCTTTACCTCCCTTTTATCAGGTTGTGGTTATGGGGAAAATACCCCTTATACATAACCTATCAATTTAAGATTATACCCTAAAGACAGTGCTTTTGTCAATATATAAATTAAAAAAACCGCAGTTTACCGCTGCGGCTCTATATCGCTTTCCCACATAATAACGAGTGTTCCGTTCTCTACTGTCACAACACAACTCTCGCCCTTAAAAGAATTACTGACGCCAAGCGGAGTAAAACTATCAAGCGTGGCGTATTTAAGTTCATATTCAAAACCATCAAGCGTTACGCCATCCGCGCTACCGCCTATGGCGAACACCGATACACGCCCATTGCCGTTTTTGAAACAAACCGAACCGTTTGTAACGGCGGTAAAATGTGTGTTTTCTCCGAAAAACACAATTCTTGCCGCTTTTTTGCTTACCTGTGCGCACAGTGTTATATTCGCAAAGGTATGGTCTGTTTTACCTTCGGCCGCGCCATATACTACAATATCGCGGTAGCCGTTATCAAGTGCATAATTAATGGCCACTGCGGTATCGGTTAAATCTTTTTTAACAGGGAGAACTATTTTGTTCGGGAAATCGGGCTCATACCCTAAGGAATCAAAATCCCCCACAATCAAATCGGGTGTTATGCCGAATTTTTCTGTATTAAGGTACCCCTTATCTGCCGCAATAATCAAATCCTGTTGTGATGGTTTGGTTATCAATTTTTCGACATTTAGCGCACCGAAGATAAAACATTTTTTCATAACTTATCCTTTATATATTAAATATTTTCTTAATAATCGGCACACGCACAAGCGCCACTGCGCCGATCAATGTAAGTATTAGTTCGGGCAACATAAATGTGCCGTTATATGCTAATGAATATACATACGGATTGCCGAATATATCGAAATTTCTGAAAAATATACAACCCGAAATAAAGTGACATAAAAATCTTACTATACACGCTATAGTAATACCCGAGATGATGCCTAATTCACGTTTGGAATTAAACATACCTGATAAACAAAGCGCCGAAAAAGCGAATATATAGTCAAACAATATAGCGCCTATAAGTATACTCGCACTAAGCCCCCAGCCGAACACACCGCTGAGCATCATTTGTATCAAAGAATATAAAAAACAGGGGAGTGCCGCATATTTTGTACCATATGCGACACCAACAAGGCATATTGGCAACATTGAAAACGGCGTAATTGCGCCGCCAAGCGGCATTTCCCAAATCTTTAACAGACTCAGAACAGTAGACAGGGCTATCATCATAGCCGAAACAGTTAATTTTTGCAAGTTTTGTTTTTTCATTTTCATTTCTCCTTAAGCAAACGCGAATAATCTGAAACCTGATTTTAAAGGTGTGATTTTCGCCTTTGCATTGTTAAAATACTCGTTAATAGCTTATCTCTTACTAACGATGACAAACCGAAAACACCCGAAATTATGCCATTTTAGGCAGATTCGGATTATTCCCGTTTGCTCAGGCAAATAAAAAATGCCGCAGATAAACTGCGGCATAAACTCTGTAGCGTACTTCCCTACGTCGGCATTATCCGCATCAGGTTATGGGTCGAAGCAAAACGGCTTCCTCTCAGCCCGAGTTAATCGAGCTCCCCTTCTTATTTGCAATTATTTTTGCACTTGACAGGTTTTAATTTAGCATATTTTCCATATATTGTCAAGCGTTATTTGTCGTTTTTATCCGTTTCGGCATTTACATTAAATCCGCCGATAAACTCACTGTTTTTCTGTGCGGTGGGATATTCGCGACTTAACTGCTCTACAATATCATCGAGTGTCAACTCTTCTGCCTTTTCATTTTCTAATGCATCGGCGATATCGTATGACAACCATTTTTCGATAAGTTCTTCACCTTCGGGATAAACAGTTTCTTTTGTGCGGATTTTCTTGGTGGCAAGGCAGATTATCAGGTAAATTATAAATACTGCCGCCGCTCCCCCGCTAAGCACGATTCCTTCCCATAAAAGCGGTGTTTTGTAGGTAAACACTATTTCGCTGTCTCCACTACTTACCGGCACCGCCATAAATCCGATATTTGCTTTTTCGATATCAACCGGTTTTCCGTTAACGGTAGCACTCCAACCATCTTCAAACGGTACCGAGAAGAAAACAAGAGTGTCCTTTTCTCGCGTGAGAGTTGCCGTGAAGCCGTTTTTGTTCCGTATAAACGAACTGCTCGAAGTTTCTGCTAATACATTGCAGTCACTAAGCACAGTCTGCTCATCGAAAAACACTTCTTCATCTATAGTAAACTCTGATAAAATATCCGAATATTTTTCTGCCGTACTACTATCGAGCACAAGCGCTTTGAGCATCATAAATGCGCGTTCTTTACCGCTATAATCTTCAAGCGAATCGACAGTTATATACTTATCATACGAGAAGCCATAAGGAATATAATATTCGTTTTCGTAAATCTTGTAGTTGCCTTGGGTATCATAATACTTATACCCCGGCATTTCGGTATTTCCTACAGAATCTTGGAATGGGTCTTCACCCACCAAATTAAGCACGTATTTTACAGATAGAAGATTACGGATGGCGAAATTCTCTGTATCCGCCCTACTTGCTACCGAGCGTTCTTCACCCACAAACTCATAAAAATCCACTATAGAAGACGGAACAACCGAGTGGAATGCGTGTATACTTGGATACCCTAAGAACATTCCCGTATTATCAGGGCAGTCGTAGGTATCGATTCTGTAGTCATCGGTGTCCGGTAAAGTTACATCGCCTTCTATAAGCGAATCGACTACTATAGAATCTATATCGTATGAATGTTGTCTGCCCATACTTATAAAGAAGATTGAATAAATAACCGAGAAAATACAGGTAAATGCAAGGGCGGTATTCCAGAATGCTTTGCGGCGCTTCTTGAAGGCCGAAAAAATTACCGTTACCGTAATAAACGATACTACCGCTATTAAAACTGTCAGCCAGAATCTTTTAATATAGAACGGATTTGTGTTTTCTGTAAACAGTCCGAATGTCCAGTTTCCGTCTTCGGTTTTCTGCGGAAACAGACCTATAACAAGTGTAAAGGCAGCGGTGATAAAACCTACCCAACGGAATGCGCCGTTCCAGTTAATATCGCGGTCTTCCGCGGCAGAAACGGTCGCGAGACACATAACAAGTATCGGCATATAGAACCATCTTGCATAGTAAGAAGCGTTGAATGCCGAGAAAACACTATTGAGTATCGGGAAAAACGAGAACACAAAGCAGGTACAGATAACTCGTTTGAGCCACTTTCCCTTATTTGCCATACAGTAGGCGAACACACCGCACATACTGAAAAGCGGCAACCAACCGCCGAGCGATGACCATTTAACATTTGCGCCCGGGAAAAATACGGGTCTGGCAGGTATATCAGGTGGGAAGAAGAAGCATTGGATGATATTAAGATATATCTGCTCTTTACCGTAGGTTATTGCTCCCCAACCGTTAAGCACTTCTTCAAGTCTGCCGATTTTAGATACTGTATAGATTGTAGGCAGGAGTAAAACCGCCGCCATTAAAAGCCCTATAACCGACTCGAAAAGCATAACCATAAACCGTGAGAATGTCAGCTTTACGGCCTTACTTGTAACTCGTATTATAAAATAAATTATACAGAAAAATACCATTCCAAAGAAGAAAAAGAAATTCATAAGAGCCGCCAGGCACACGCAGATAGCAAATACGCCGCGACGGTTTTCGGTCATCAGAACTTCTAAGGATAATAACAATAACGGGAAAATAACTATGGCTTCGTGAAAATGGTTAAAGAACACATTGTATACCGAGAAGCCGCAAAAGGCGTAAAGTATACCGCCTAGTCGCGCAGCATCAGGCGTATGAGTAAAACGGCGTATATAAAGGTAAGCCGTAAGCGCCGCACAGGCAAATTTTAAGATAAGCAGCGGTCCCATAAGGTATGGCACCATCCAGTTCGGGAACGGAACAGTCAACCAGAAAAACGGACTTCCGATAAGATAAA
>JAZNUZ010000009.1:0-3197 GCA_045592605.1 Acutalibacteraceae bacterium | reverse complement strand
AAAGCTTGTTACAAATCCTTGAAAGCCGTGTTGATAATGTTGTTTACAGAGCAGGTTATGCTTCTTCAAGAGCCGAAGCCAGACAGCTCGTTGGCCACGGTCATTATGAAGTTAACGGCAGACGCGTAGATATCGCTTCTTACTTGCTTAAAGCAGGTGATGTGGTATCTGTTTGCGAAAAGAGCAAGGGTAGCGATAAGTTCAAGGCTATCGTTGAAGCTAACGGTGCAAGACCTGTACCGGAGTGGATGGATATCGACCGCGATAACCTTTCGGTTAAGGTTGTAAGCCTTCCTGAACGCAGTCAGATTGACGCTCCTGTTGAAGGACAGCTTATCGTAGAATTCTATTCTAAGTAATAGTATTTTGTTAATCGGATATTTTCCGCATAAAATATTCGGTTTTAAAATCCACCTATGCGGAGAAGTGGAGCTTTAAATGTTAGAGATTGAAAAGCCCAGAATTGAAACGCTGGATTTATCTGAAGACGGCAAATACGGCAAATTCAGAATGACCCATCTTGAGCGTGGTTATGCAATTACACTCGGTAACAGTATGCGTAGAGTTTTACTCTCTACTCTTCCTGGTGTTGCACCCACAACCATTAAAATTGATGGTGTAGTTCACGAATTTTCTACCGTAAAAGGCGTTAAAGAAGATATAACCGAAATAGTCCTTAATATTAAAGGACTTATTGCTAAGCTTCATTGCGACGGTCCTAAAACCGTTTATATCGAAGCTGAAGGTCCGTGCGAAATCACAGCAGCTGATATAAAGGCTGACAGTGAAGTTGAAATTCTCAATCCTGATTTGCATATTGCAACACTCGATGTTGATGGCAAACTCAATATGGAACTCACACTTGATAAAGGTCGCGGATATGTTCCGGCTGTACAGAACAAGCCCGAAACAACCGTTATCGGTGTTATTCCAGTGGATTCAATTTTCACACCTGTTTTAAAGGCTAATTTTACTGTTGAAGATACTCGTCAGGGAAGCGAAATTAATAAACACGCTCTTACCCTTGAAGTATGGACCGACGGTTCTATTATGGCTAACGAGGCGGTATCTATGTCCGCTAAGATTTTGATTGAGCATTTTGAACTTTTCCTTGATTTATCCGATGCTGCAGCTACTGGCGAAAGCTTTATGGCTGAAAAGGGCACAAGTGATAAAGAAAAAGTTCTTGATATGACAATCGAAGAACTTGATTTGTCTGTTCGTAGCTTTAACTGCTTAAAGCGCGCAGGCATAAACACAGTAGAAGACCTTATCAATAAGTCTGAGGAAGATATGATGAAGGTTAGAAATCTTGGCCGTAAGTCCCTTGAAGAGGTTATAGCGAAACTTGATTCGTTCGGTTTCACTCTCAAAAAGGATGAAGATTAAGCCAAAGAATATCCAGAAGGAGTGAGTATAATGCCAGGTACAAGAAAACTTGGAAGAACCAGCGACCACAGAACTGCAATGCTCAGAGCTATGGTTACCTATTTGTTTGAAAACGGCAAAATCGAAACCACAGTTACTCGCGCTAAAGAAGTTCGTTCGGTAGCAGAGAAATATATTACACTCGCTAAAGATAATAGTCTTCATAGCAAACGTCAAGCTTTAGCTTTTATTACTAAGGAAGATGTAGTTGCAAAACTTTACAACGAAATTGCTCCTAAGTATAATGATAAAAACGGCGGTTATTGCCGCATCACAAAGACCGGTCCACGCCGCGGTGATGCTGCAGAAATGGCTATTATTGAGTTAATCTAATTTCTCAATCTGGTTTAGTCCTCACATCGTAAGTCTGTAAATTCAGCCTTATGATGCGGGGACTAAATTTTTGCAATAAAAAAAGCAATGCAGTTTTAATAGACTGCATTGCTTTTTATTTATTTGTGATAAAGCTTTTTGCTTTCGTGTATAGGCTCACTCGTTACATTGAGACCTAATTTACGAAGTGTGTGCTCGTCCGAATCGGCAAGAATTACGGTCGAATGCAATTCAAGTCCGCGAAGCTTGGGTAATTGCTTGAGAGCGAGTGCCGCAGTCTTGTCGGTCGCCGCGCAGATGGATAATGCTATGAGAATTTCATCTGTGTGAAGACGCGGGTTGCGGTTTCCTATATATACCGTCTTTAACTCTTGCACAGGCTCGATAATTTCAGGGGAGATAAGTTCTGTTTCATCTGGTATATCGGCCAAAATTTTAAGTGAGTTAAGTAGCGCCGCCGAACAGGGACCAAGTAACGATGAAGTTTTACCGGTTACAATCTGGCCGTTCGACAATTCTATTGCAACGGCAGGTTTTCCGGTTTGCTCCGCTTTGTTTAAAGCGGGGATAACGGTTGCGCGGTCTTCGGGTGTTATACCTGCCTGTTTCATAAGCAGTTCAATCTTTCTGACCTGAGCAATATCAGCATTTCCGCGTTTAACTTCTACACGCGCTTTATAGTATCTGCGAATAATTTCCTGACAGGATGCTTCCTTTATTACATCATCATCAAAAATAGCATTACCTACCATATTTACGCCCATATCAGTAGGACTCTTGTAGGGAGAATTGCCTAAAATTTCTTCCATCATAGCATTAAGAACGGGGAAGTTCTCAACATCGCGGTTGTAATTGACTGTGGCAGTACCGTAGGCTTCAAGATGGAACGGGTCAATCATATTAACATCATCAAGGTCTGCAGTCGCCGCTTCATATGCGAGATTTACAGGGTGTTTAAGCGGTATGTTCCATACAGGGAAGGTTTCGAATTTGGCATAACCCGCTTTAATACCGCGCTTGTGGTCGTGATATAATTGAGAAAGACAGGCTGCCATTTTACCGCTACCGGGTCCGGGGGCGGTGACAATTACTAAGGAACGGGTCGTTTCTATATAATCATTCTTGCCAAAACCGTCTTCACTTACTATAAGGGGAACATCTGACGGATAGTTTTCTATGGGGTAGTGGCGGTAAACATTAATACCTTGTGTTTTAAGGCGGCTTTCAAAAGCGATGGCAGCGTGTTGATTGTTAAAACAGGTGATGACAACACTGCCGACATAAAGACCGATTTCTCTGAAAACATCAATCAGTCTTAAAACATCGTTATCATAACTTATACCAAGGTCGCCGCGCTTTTTGTTTTTCTCAATAGCATCGGCATTTATTACGATTACTATTTCGGCTTGGTCTTTAAGATTGAGAAGCATCTTGAC
>JAZNUZ010000008.1:0-1863 GCA_045592605.1 Acutalibacteraceae bacterium | reverse complement strand
CATAGAATGATATGCATCACTACTGCTTTTTGAATAGAGAAAACTGAAATTAATATACAGCAAAACCATAAAAAACAAGCAAGCGCCTATAGCCAGAAATACAGAAGCCGGAAAAAACATATCACTGAAAAAATCAACTCTTTCAGAAAACAAGTTTTCCTTCTGGTCATTAAGCCAACTGACCGTATAAAACGGCGAAAGAATTATTGAGAGCACCGTCGCAACTGCAGTAAAGCCAAGGCTTTTGCGGATTGTAAACAGAAACATATTAAACGGTACGCTTTTATTCAAGGATATTTTTTGCGTCATAGCCGCTCGCCTCCAATTCATACATAAATATTTCTTCAAATGATGGCGGAATAATCTCTAAAAACTGCGGGAAAAGATGAGATACATAATCTTTAATCTTGCCCTCGTCTCCGCGTACCACTAACTGAACAACCGAGCCTGTTTTTTCGATATTCAAAATGTCCAGACCGTCAAAAACAGATATATCCGGTACCATATTAAATACCGCCTGTACTTTATTTATTCCTTTGCGAAGATTTTCAATGTCATCACTGAGTAACACCTTACCGTTATGCAGTACGCCGACCGTATCGCAAAGTTCATCCAAATCTCTTAAATTGTGCGAAGCAATAATAGCGGTCATACCGTCAGATACACCTTCGGCAAGTAGTGACTTTAATACCTTACGCATTATCGGGTCGAGTCCGTCAAAAGCTTCATCAAGCAACAAATATTTCGGCTTGGTTGAAAGACTTAAAATAAGCGCCGCCTGTCTTTGCATACCTTTTGACATAGTTGATATACGCGCTTTCCTGTCAAGCGGAAAAATACTTAACAATCTTTCAAAACGCTCATTATCAAAATCTTTATAAAGCATCGCGTAAAAACGGCGCATCTCATTTAAATTTGACTGGTGTATAAAATACGGGGTATCGGGAAGATAACAAATTTTAGACTTAACCGACGGGTTGTCAAATGGGTTCTCCTCATCGATTATAATTTCACCGCTATCAGCATGATAAACACCCGATATCAGTCGCATAAGCGTGGACTTTCCTGAGCCGTTTGAACCCACGAGCCCATATATTGAACCTTCCGGTATCTCGAAACTGACGTTATCAAGCGCTATATTGGAACCAAAGTTTTTGGTTAAATTCTTCGATTTAATCATTTCTCATTCTCCCTTTCCATGATTAATGATACAAGTTCTTCCTGACTTAATCCTTTTTGCAGCGCATCGGCAACCGCCTTTTTAAACTGCGCCGCCGCAATCTGCTTTATCGCATCGGAAGAATCATTTTCAGCGGATATGAAGGAACCCTTACCCGCCACCGAGTAAATAACCCCGCGTTCTTCGAGCGACCTATAAGCGCGTTGCACCGTATTAGGATTTATGGATAGTTTCTGCGCCAAATACCTTACCGACGGTAAGGCTTCGTGCGGTTTTAACACGCCCCACATTTTAAGCCTTATAATACCATTTACAATCTGGTCGTATATCGGCACTCCGCTTTTATAATCTAATTGTAGCATTTTCTCACTCCGTACTTACTGTATTAGTCCGATTAGTACAGTTATATAATACAATACCTTTATCGCTTTGTCAAGAGTATTTCAATAAAAAATCACCCGAGATTAAAACTCGGGGGATAAATGGTTATTAATTATTCTTCTTCGCCAGATTCTTCAGCTACATCTTCAGCAACTGTTTTCTCTACGGGAGCTTCTTCAACAACCTTTTCTACTTTTTTAGCCTTTTTCTTTTTCTTCTTCTTTTTCTTGTTGCCCATAACAATTACAAGTACTACAGCAACAATGATTATGAGAAGAATGAAACCGCCGGCAACAGCCAAT
>JAZNUZ010000007.1:0-4691 GCA_045592605.1 Acutalibacteraceae bacterium | reverse complement strand
TCATCATCAAAAATTCCCTTCAAGGGTGTTATAAATATTTCCCCGTTTTCAATATCTACTTTTTTTACAACATCGGGTATTAAGGGAATAAGATACTCTTTAGAATTATTTAATATATGCCATACATCGTTTGCACCTGTTTGTGACACATCGGATATAACTCCTAAAAAGTCACCGTTAGCATCATCGTACACTTTGCAATCAATTATGTCTTGTATAAAATGTCTACCGTCTTGCAAATCCAACTCATCACGGTTAATATATATTACTTTTTCTCTGAGTTGTATAGCTTTTTCAACCGAATCAATTTCTTTAAATTTAGCAATAAAAACATTGCCATTGGGGGCGATTCGTTCCTTTGTGAGCGCAATACTCCCTTTATCATCTAAATAAAAATTTTTTACTTTCGATAAGAATTTTATATCATCACACCACGGTTGGATACGCACCATTCCGCGTATACCGTGTCTTCCTGTGATTTTTCCTGTTTCTAAATACTGTTTCTTCATAAACATACCATTATACTAATACCCCCAAATAAATGGGGGTATTAAATTAATTTTAAAATTAATCGATTTCTACTGCTATTTTCATATTATTACGATTAGCAGCAGCGCGCATTACAACGCGAATTGCCTTAGCAATTCGTCCCTGTTTGCCTATAACTCTGCCCATATCTTCTTCCGCAACGTGAAGGTGGTATACCTTTACCCCTTCTTCGTTTACTTCATCGGCAGTAGCGGTAACTGCATCGGGATTTTCAACAAGTCCACGTGCAATTGCAACAAGAAGTTCTTCCATTATGATTCCTCCGAATTATTAATTAAAGCACACCGTTTTTCTTCAAGATAGCTTTAACGGTATCGGTAGGCTGTGCGCCGTTAGCAATCCATTTCTTTGCTTTATCAGCATCAATGCTTACTACGGCCGGGTCCTTTGTGGTATCATAATAACCGATTTCTTCGATAAAACGACCATCACGCGGGAATCTCGAATCAGCAACAACTACACGATAGAAAGGAGCTTTTTTAGCACCCATACGACGAAGTCTGATTTTAACTGCCATTTAAAACACCTCCAAAAATTATGTTTTATTTAAAAAAGAAAGCTCTTTTAAAAACCAAAATTACCGGGCAGACCACCAAATCTGCCAAGGGCTTTTTTGCCTTTTTTAGAAGAAAATTGTTTGAACATTTTCTTCATTTGTTCATATTGTTTAATCAATTTATTAACTTCTTCAACACTCGTTCCAGAACCCGCCGCTATTCTTCTTCTGCGAGATGCATTAAGAATATCGGGTTTAGCGCGTTCTTTTGCGGTCATTGAAGTAATAATTGCTTCTGTACGTAGTATCTGTCTTTCATCAATATCTGCATCGCGAACCTGTTTATCAAGTCCCGGCATCATAGATAAAATGCTTTTAACTGAACCCATTTTTTTGATTTGGCGAAACTGGTCGAGCAAATCGTTCATATCAAATTTGTTTTCCTGTAAACGCTTTGCCGTTTCTTCCGCCTTTTTCTCATCAATCTCGGACTCTACTTTTTCTATAAGCGATAACATATCGCCCATACCAAGAATTCTGGATGCCATACGGTCAGGATGGAATTCATCAAGGTCGTCCATTTTTTCGCCGACACCTGTAAACATAATCGGCTTACCTGTCACCGCTCTTACTGACAGTGCCGCACCGCCGCGGGTATCACCATCGAGTTTTGTCAGTATAACACCATCTATTTCGAGTTGTTCATTAAAAGATTTTGCGATGTTCACAGAATCCTGACCAACCATTGAGTCAATAACCAATAAAACATTATTAACTTCTACCGATTGGGTTATCCTTTTTAATTCCGCCATAAGTTCTTCATCAATATGAAGACGACCTGCGGTATCGAGAATTACAAAGTCATTTCCGTAATCTCTCGCGTGTTTAACCGCCGCAACCGCAATTTTTTCCGGTTTTTCTTTACCCATTTCAAAAACAGGTATGTTTACACTCTGCCCTACAACCTTTAATTGTTCTATGGCGGCAGGTCTGTAAATATCACATGCAACCAACAACGGTCTGTGCCCTTGCTGTTTTAAGAATTTTGCCAATTTTCCCGAATGAGTGGTTTTACCAGAACCTTGCAAACCACACATCATAATAATTGTCGGTATTTTTGATGCCGTTTTAAGTCGCACCTGTTCGCCGCCCATTAGGTCAGTTAATTCATCGCGTACAACCTTTACAACCATTTGCGGCGCCGTAAGGCTTTCCATAATGTTCTGACCGATGCATTTATCGGCAACAGAATTGGTAAAATCTTTTGCGACTTTATAGTTAACATCTGCTTCCAAAAGGGCCAGACGGACTTCACGCATCGCTTCTTTAACATCACTTTCGGTCAATTTACCGCGTGAACGTAGGCGCTTAAAAACGGCAGATAGTTTATCAGAAAGATTATCAAAAGCCATAATGCACTACCTTTAGATCAAAAATTATCAATAAATTGAAATAACTCATTCAACGATTCGGGATTTTGTTTTGCCTTGTTACAAAATCCTTTAAGCTTTAAAGTTTTATTGTACAAACCGAGATTTTTTTCAAGTTCTAATAACTGTTGTTCGGTACGCTTAACTGAATCGCGCACACCCTGTCGTGTAATGCCAAAATTCTCGGCAATTTCCGATAGAGAAAAATCTTCATTATAATAACAATCAAAAATTTCTCGTTGTTTATTATTTAAACATGCGCTGTAACAATCGAACAATAGCGAAATTTTTAAGTCTTTCATACTTTACTCCGTCTGCAAAGTAAATTACTTTACAGCAGTTATTATACCAACTTAAAAATCGTTTGTCAAGTTTTTCTTGAAATATATCGTGTGCTATTCTATAATTATTTTGTAAAATAAATTTTTGGGGTAAATAAATGTTATTATATAAGAGATTTTTTGTGTTGTTACTGTCCATTCTATTAATATTCACCTTTATCGGTTGTTCTGATGATAATTCTTCAGCAATTATTTATTACGGAGTTGGCGAACCGCCAAAGAATATCGACCCGCAATGTGCTAATACAATAACCGAACTTATTATCGTAAGAAATCTTTTTGAAGGACTTATGCGCTCTGATGAAAACGGTAACATAGTAAACGGAGTGGCTGAATCATACACAAAAGATAATAATACATATACGTTCTTTCTAAGGGAAGATGCCGTCTGGAGTGATGGAACGCCAATCACTGCCGATGATTTTGTTTTCGGTTTTAAACGTGCTCTTAGCCCCGAAACAAATTCGCCAAATGCAGAATGTCTATTCAGTATTAAAAATGCCGAAGAAATTAATAAAGGAAATTTATCCGCTCACAAGTTAGGCGTAAGCACTATAGATAAGCGCACCTTGAAAATCGAACTCACTTACGATGATTCAGACTTTTTATATATGCTCACAACTTCGGCCGCAATGCCCTGCAATGAAGATTTTTTCAATAAATCTATTGGAAAATACGGAATGTCGTTAGAAACCGTTTTATCAAACGGCTCTTACCGTTTAAGGAAATGGTCAACCGAAGATTTTGCTATGAGAATTGTAAAAAACACCTCTTATTCAGGCACCTTCACACCAAAAAACTCTGCTGTATATTTTTCAAAAAGTAAAGATGAGACAAACCTTGAACGTTTAAAAAAGAATTATGTTGATATTGCTGAAATCAGCACCGAAGATTGTTCAAAGGCCGAATTAAGCGGTCTTAATCTGAACACCGTAGACAACAAGGTATTGATTTTAGATATAAGCCGCCGTTTTACAAAAAATATGCGCGATGCATTGGTTTATAGCGCTATTTCTGAGACCGATTTTGCGAACTCCCCCATAACCTTCAAGTATCCACATACACTGTTTCCGACATTTTTCGGATATGACACCAATATAAAATATAATGTTTATAATCCACAACTCGCTAAAAGCATTTTTAATAGCGAAATCAAACTTTTTGAAAATTCCGATTTCCCGTGTGAAACAGTTTATTACTACGGTGACACCAATATTGAGAACTTGGCAAAAACAGTTGCTTCAAACTGGCAAAGGAATCTCGGCGCATATGTAAATATAGCACCCGCTTCCAATGACAACGACGTAAAATATTTTTCATACAAAGAATATGGTATCGGTATTTATACGGTACAAATCAATGAGAAAAATAAAAACGAATATCTTAAGAATTTTGAATTTGAAATTTCCGAGACCACCGATGACCTACAGTCATATATTTTCAAAAACAGTTATACCGTTCCTATCTGTTTTTACGGCAGTTGTTTTGCCGATACATCGGAGCTTCAAGGTTTAAAAATCGATTCTTTTGGCGGCAATATAGATTTTTCACACGTTACAAAGAAAAAATAAGCAGGTCTTTCGACCCGCTTATTTTACTTAAATCTGTCAATGATTATGTGTGCCGCCTTATAAATGTCTCCGCCACCCATTGTAATGACTAATTCTCCGCTTTCGGTATTGTTTATAACTTCATCTGCAACCTGATCAAAAGTCTGGACACAAACACAGTTATCAAGACCTTCTGCAATTTTTTCAGATGATATGCCGTAAGTATTGATTTCTCTTGAGCCCATTATCGGCATCAAAATAACCTTGTCGGCAATTTTCAGGGATTTAATAAACTCATCCAATAAAAGCGCGGTACGCGAAAACG
>JAZNUZ010000006.1:0-4318 GCA_045592605.1 Acutalibacteraceae bacterium | reverse complement strand
GCATCAGATACGCGCACATATGGCAAGTATTGGTCTGCCGCTTTTGGGCGACGGAAAATACGGCAAACTGAAAGAAGATAAAAAAATGGGATTTGATAAACAAGCTCTCTATTCTTTCAGACTGACCTTTGCTTTTACAAGCGATGCGGGAATTTTAAATTATCTAAACGGCAAAACCTTTACCGTAGATGAAGTAAGGTTCGCCGAAAAACTTTTCGGAAATGAATATAAAAAGAAATTATAACCATATTTCAATACAAAAAAGATGTGTAGAAAATATAATTTCTACACTTCTTTTTTATTTGTGAAAATGCACACAAACACATCGAAAGTCAATCATAAAATTAGTTTATCAACAAGTTTTATTTTGTAACTAATTTTCCAAGCAGCCGTATTACCTTTATAACGACCGTTGCTCTCAGTCACGGTGATAGTTTCAGTTGCCTGGAAACCATCGCACAAAGAAATTGTTGTTATATGCGATGCAGTATCGGGTTGTTTGTCATCTTCGGTAATACAAACTTCTATATCTATTTTTTCATGTGTGTCTCGTAATACTGTCCATTGTTTTCCACTTGATATATATTCTTCTCCGCAATAATAAACGTTAAACCACTCGTTTCCAACCGAATTATTATAAAGCAATGTTTCATATATACTTATCTCATAAACAGCGTGGGTATATTCGGGTTCCGGAATTTTGTTTTGTGGTTGCGATGATATATTTTGTGTGGGAACGGATATGATTACGCTTTGTGAAGAACTAGTATCTGTAATTGGTAGTTTTATATTTTCCGCATCATTACAAGCAGTTAAATTTAAAAGTAAAATTACTGTGCAAAAATCTGCAATGAGTTTTCTCATGTTTTTACCCCTAATAAAAAAGTGCGTCCCGAAAGAGACGCACCGAAAAAGTGTTTCTCCCGGTTAGACTACCACATCACACCGACTTCCAATACGGAAATGAGAGAGAACACCTTTTGCCAAGGATATTCTCCCGTATTAGAAGCCAAATATTCGTGAGTGATGTGGTATGTCATTATTTTATCATATAAAAATAAAAATGTAAAGAAAATAAAAATACCACCCAAACGAGTGGTATTTTAAACACTGTTAGTCAATTGGTTTCATGGTTGGGAACAAGATAATTTCCCTGATAGTATCAGAATTTGTAAGTAACATTACTGTTCTATCTACGCCGATACCCATACCACCTGTAGGCGGCATACCGTATTCCATAGCGGTGAGAAAATCTTCATCAAGCATCTCGGCTTCATCATCGCCGCGGTCGCGGAGTTCGAGTTGTTTCTCAAAACGCTCACGCTGAACAATCGGGTCGTTAAGCTCGGAATAAGCGTTTGCAAGTTCAGAATGGCATACAAACAATTCAAAACGTTCTGTAACGCGCGGGTCTTCGGGGGATGCTTTGGTGAGCGGAGACACTTCAACAGGATACATCGTAATAAATGTAGGCTGAATAAGTTTTTCTTCAACGCGCTGGTCGAAACAAGCATAAAGCGCGTTACCCCAGGTTTTATCGGCTGTGTCGGCAAGTTCTACGCCCTTTGATTTCGCTGCGGCTACGGCTTCAGCATCATCTGTAATAGCGCCAAAGTCAATACCCACATATTCCTTAACGGCATCAACCATTGTAAGTCTTCGCCAACCGGGTGTTAAATCGATTTTTTCACCCATCCACTCAAGTTCGTATGTGCCGAGAATTTCCTTAGCGGCGCCCGAAATAATGCCTTCTGCAATATCCATCATATCATGGAAATCGGCATAAGCCTGATAAAGTTCAATACTTGTAAACTCGGGGTTGTGCTTGGGGTCCATACCTTCGTTGCGGAAAATTCTTCCTATTTCATAAACCCTGTCCATACCGCCGACAATAAGTCGTTTGAGCGGAAGTTCGGTTGCTATGCGCATATACATATCAAGATTCAATGTATTGTGGTGTGTTATAAAGGGACGCGCACTTGCTCCCCCCGCGATTGTGCTGAGCACCGGTGTTTCAACTTCGATATAACCCATATCATCAAGATATTTACGCATAAACTTTATAAACTGTGAGCGCACGATGAATTTATTTTTAACATCGGGGTTCATAATCAAATCAACATAGCGTTGACGGAAGCGAAGGTCGTTATCGCGAAGTCCGTGGAATTTTTCGGGCAGCGGCAGTAACGACTTACTGAGCATTACTATACTCTGCGCATGAATGGAAATTTCGCCTGTCTGTGTTTTAAACACAAAACCTTCAACGCCTACAATATCACCAATATCAAATTTCTTGAATGCGGCATATTCTTCTTCGCCGATATCATCGCGTTTTACATAAAGCTGAATTTTGCCTTTAGTGTCCTGTACACCTGCAAAACTTGCCTTACCCATAACACGACGGCTCATAAGACGTCCTGCGATTTTTACGGTTTTACCTTCAAATTTTTCAAAATCCGCCTTAATATCGGCAGAATAATCTGTAAAATCATACTTGGTAATTTCAAACGGGTTTTTACCTGCAGCCATAAGGTTAGCCAATTTATCGCGGCGCACCTTTAATATTTCGCTTAGTTCTTCTGCGGTTGGCTCGGTAGCTGGTAGGTTGTTTTTGTTTTCCATCCTGTTTTCACATCCCTTTATAAAATCAAAAGGCAGGGTTTCCTGCCTTACTTTGATATAGAAATAATTTTAAACTCGATTTCACCTGCAGGAGCTTCGGCAAAAACGGTTTCTCCGACTTTGTGGCCTAAAAGCGCTTTACCTACAGGAGACTCATCAGAAATAAGTCCGGCAGCCGGGTCGGCTTCGGCAGAGCCTACTATACGATATTCACACTCTTCTTCAAATTCAATATCAAGTATTTTAACCTTTGAACCTAAAATAACGGTTTTTGAAGAGCCTTTAACGTCTGTAATGATTTCTACGTTTTTAAGCATGGCTTCAATTTCAACTATTCTGGCTTCAATTTTAGCCTGTTCGTTTTTGGCTTCATCGTACTCACTGTTTTCAGATAAGTCACCATAGCCACGTGCTATTTTGATTTTCTCGGCAATATCCTTGCGGCCGGTAGTTTTAAGTTGTTCAAGCTCATCCTGAAGCTTCTTGAGTCCGTCGTCGGTAAGTCTTATTTTCTTTTCCATAAATACGACTTCCTTTCTGAAATTATAAAAATAAATTTAACTGCCAGGAAATATATACTCAAGTATTATATAATATATAACCCTTTATGTCAAGGCAGATTTTTTATAGAAAAATCCACACCGTTTTTTGTGAGTTTTTTACAGTAGGCGTTTTTTATGTTGGGGTTATTCCCGAATGCCGAAAGTCCTGCAAGAACGGTGTAAATGTCGGTGTAGTCGGGTAAATTCGGAAGTGCGGTATTTAAAACGGGTGTGTCTTCACCCACAAAAAAACCGAATTCACCGAAAAAGGTCGGTGTTGTTTGTGATATATCTTCGCCGGAAATAATAAAATCGGCGCCTTTAGGAACATCACCGTTTCGGCTTATCACCGCCGCCGCACCGAGCAGTGATAAGATACGGTCGTTTTCCGTTTCGTATTTTTCTGTGTTTTCGGAAAACACATATACCGAGCGACATCTGAGAAGTAAAATAGGCAACAAATGTATTATATCGCAGTTCCTGTCATATAATACTGCTCTCTCAGGCGGATTTTTAAAATTTTTTAATACGGTGTTGAGTGTCAGGGTATACTTATAACGAAGCACTTCGGGGCTGTCGGGAGTTATAACAGGCAGAACACATTTACTGATTATTTTTTCTGCCGTTTCTTTTTCATAAGCTAAAATCTCGGCGGTGAAAAATGTGTTGCCGCAGAAATTTATTTCATTTGTTATCACCTGACTTTTTTTAACAAGATGAAATTTTTGGGCGAATGTTTTTCTTTTTAAAATATTTACTGTAACAGCGACAAACAAGCTGTTCACCTTCTTGACAAAATAAGGTAAAATGGTGTATAATGTGGTTTCTAAATAATACTGCTAAGCGCAGTAGAATATTACTTTTAGGTGGAGAATAAAATGGGAAATTTCAGCGCAACATTGGTAGTTATGGCCGCAGGTATGGGAAGCCGTTTTGGCGGTCTTAAACAAATAGCTCCTGTCGGTAAAAACGGCGAAGCAATCTTGGACTTCTCGGTCTACGATGCTATAGAAGCAGGTTTCGACAAGGTGGTATTTGTAATAAATCGCGGTATCGAAAAAGATTTCAAAGAAATTGTCGGTAGCCGCATAGAAAAAAAGGTTAAGGTTGAATATGTTTTTCAGCAGACCGATGATTTACCTGCAGGTTTTACC
>JAZNUZ010000005.1:0-3812 GCA_045592605.1 Acutalibacteraceae bacterium | reverse complement strand
AAGGCGAATAAAACTGTCCAACATCCTTATGGGATGTTGGGCAAAGGGTGCTTTTAATTATTCAAGAATCCACACTTCGATATTTCTTCTGCCGAATTTTCTGCATTCTTCTTCTGAGTTGAAGAATAAGTCAAAGTTTGTGGGTCGGGTTTTTACAAATCCGCCCGTATCGGCTGCGACGGCATATCCGTATATATAACTGCCATCGGATGACTTAATATAAAACTTAGTACCATACTCATAAAGGTTTGTGTTTATTGCAACACAACCGGGTTTTAAGTACATACCGGTCGCACTGTGCCAACGGTTCGATTCAGTATATGCTGTTGCCTGAACGGTTACTTTTTTAACATAATCAACAGGATTTCCGTTTTTATCAAGTTCAATGGGTTTTGAAGGGGTAAGTTCGGAAATACTATTAACCTTTGCCGAAGTTGTAACTGAGGCAGGTTTTGTACCAACCGTTATAACTTCCTGTACTGCGGGTTTAACCACGTTTTCGGCAACTATTTCGGTTGTCTCAGCTACACCGTTTACAAGTTTTGTAACGCGGGTAACTTCTTTTGAACCTTCAACACCCTTAGTAGTAACCGATGTATTTGAAAGCTTATGTGAATAAACGGTTTTGGATGTATACGGGATAGTTACGCTAACAGTTTCGGTTACATAATTAATATCGGTTACATCGATATACGTTGTGTCTGATAAAACTGTATCAACAGGCAGATTTACGACATCGTGTTCATCAAGTGTAATACCTGCAAGTGCGATGGCGTCCCCTACAGTGTCTCCCTTACATATACTAACGGGATGGGTTGTTTTGCCGATTGTTACAAAAGAAGGGAAGGTGTAGGAAAGGGATATATCAATATCTCTGCCATCAACTTCATATCCGGTTATCTTATAATCTGTAGAGTCTAATTTTGCGAGTTTTAAAAGAGAAGCGGTTTCACTTTTGAATGTCAAAAAGCTTTGTGTAGAGTTGCCGTCACTTATAGTAACTGTATTTAACGAAAAAATGAGAAAAAGCAAAACTGCTACCAAAGAAACCGAAAGGTATGCCGCCCCAAATATTCTGTTTTTAGTGAATTCTGAAGAAATTTTCTCGCGTAAAGAAATAATTTTTTCTATCATCTAATGTCTCCTTTTGATGTTGCCGACCAATAAAAAGTCGGTCATTTTTGAGGACTAATGTATTATATATGTCAAAACACCGAATGTCAAACCTTAAAAAAAGGATTGTTTTATGCAAAATGCACAACAAATTACTGTTTTACGAAATTATTACAGCTTTGTAACTATTTTTTTCTTGTAAAAATGGTAAAAAATGTATATTTCTTTGTAAGAATATACGAAAGTGACTGTCGGGAAAGCGGATATATCTCAGAATTCGCTCGAAAAAGAACGTAAAACACTACATTTTCTAAAAACTTTATTTACATATAGCATATTTTGTGGTACTATAATTAAAAGTTCACAAAAGGGTTGTACATATATATAATATGTCAAATTTGTAATTTTTATACATTTATATAAGGGACAGGTATTTTTTATGGTGACTTTTAAGGCGCTGTTAATGGATGATGCGGCTCTTATCAGGGCGGTAAGGCGTATATCACACGAAATTATTGAAAAAAACGGCGGAGTAGATGATGTTTGCATTATCGGTATCAAAAGACGCGGCATTCCGCTCGCTTATATGATAGCCGATAATATTGAGAAGATAGAAAATAAAAAAATCCCTGTAGGCAGTGTCGATGTGACACGTTTCCGTGATGATTTGGGCGGTATATATTCACAAGAGAATGCCGATGCAGTACAAATCGACTTTGACATTACCGACAAAAAGGTAGTGCTCGTGGATGATGTACTGTATACAGGAAGAACTGTACGCGCGGCGCTTGAAGCCATTATGAAGTCTGCGCGACCTGCGGCGGTGCAGTTGGCGGTAGTTATAGACCGCGGACACAGAGAACTTCCGATACGCGGAGATTATGTAGGTAAAAATGTACCAACATCAAAAAACGAGAAGGTAAGGGTAAAGATTGCTCCGTACGATGAAGGCATGTCGGTTGAATTGTACGAAGGATAAGGGTGGTTTTGTGAAGAAACGTGTACTTGTGGCTATGTCGGGCGGTGTAGATTCATCAGCTGCGGCGGTTATAATGCAAAAATCAGGTTTTGCCATCGGCGGCGGAACTATGAATCTTTGCGGCAAGTATGATGAAGCACTCGATGCCGAACGCGTTTGCGAACAGTTGGATGTTCCGCACCATCTTTTTGAAATGACCGAAGAATTTCGTGAAAATGTAATAGAACCTTTTGTGAGTGAATATAAGGATGGTTTTACACCAAATCCTTGTATTTTCTGCAATAAGACTATGAAGTTCGGCGCATTTTTGGAAAAGGCAAAAAGTCTTGGATATGATGCTATCGCAACGGGCCACTATGCCATTGTAGAGAAAAACGAAAAAACCGGCAGATACGAAATAAAAAAAGCCAAGGATATTAGTAAAGACCAGAGCTATGTACTTTATATGCTTACCCAAGAGCAACTATCAAGTATTTATCTGCCGCTCGGGACTTACAGTAAGTCGGAGATAAGGGGTATTTGCGAACTAGCAGAGCTTGTAACGGCAAAAAAAGGCGACAGTCAGGATATATGTTTTGTGCCTGACGGTGACTATGTCGCTTTTATAGAACACTATACAGGTGAGAAATCCGTACCGGGTAAATACACCGATATAGATGGAAATATTTTAGGTGAGCACAAAGGTGTTATAAATTATACAATAGGACAAAGAAAGGGTCTTGGTATAGCGCTCGGTCGACATATCTTTGTTTTGAGTAAAGATGCCCCGACGAATACCGTAGTCTTAGGAGATGCGGAACACCTATTCAAGAAAACGGTATATGTAAAGGATGTTAATTTAGTATCCGTAGAAGAAATAACGGATGGAATGACGGCGCTTGTAAAATTAAGATACAAGCATACCGAAAGCCCTGCAAAACTGTTTTTATGTGATGATAAAAGGATAAAAGTAGAGTTTCAAGAGCCGCAGAGAGCACCGAGTGTTGGGCAGTCGGCGGTATTTTATGACGGAGATACAGTAATAGGCGGTGGAATTATCTGTGGATAAAAGAACAGAAAAGGTTATATCGGCGCTCGAGAAAAACAATATGGCGGTTTTTTATGCCGAGAGTAAGAACGATATAGTAGAAATAGTAAAGGGTATTGTACAAAAGGGTAAAACCGTTTCGTGCGGCGGCTCGGAAACACTTAAAGAGTGCGGTGTTTCCGACCTTTTAAAAAGCGGTTATTATAATTTTCTTGACAGGTCGGCGCCTGGCATAACGCAGGATGGCATAAAGGAAGTATATGCCAAGACATTTACTTGTGATGCTTACTTTATGTCGGCAAACGCAGTAACATTGACTGGTGAATTATACAATGTGGATGGGAATTCAAATCGCGTTTCGGCGTTTATTTACGGTCCCGAAAAGGTTATATGTATTGTGGGTGCCAATAAAATAGTAGAAGATATACCCGCCGCCATCCGCCGCGTAAAGCAAATTGCGGCGCCTTTGAATGTAAAACGGTTAGGCCTTGATACACCCTGTGCTAAAACGGGACAGTGCTGTAAAATCGATGGCGGTATCGGTAGCGGATGCGATTCAAAGGACAGAGTATGCATAACCTTTACCGCTACGGGATTTCAGAGAAAAAAAGACAGAATAAATGTTATAATTTGTAAAGATTCGCTCGGTTATTAAAGTAACACACCTTTCATACTAATTAAGTATGAGAGGTG
>JAZNUZ010000004.1:0-3223 GCA_045592605.1 Acutalibacteraceae bacterium | reverse complement strand
GCTTGGTAACCTTTGGAAAGAATCGGGAGTTGCTGAAAGACTTTGCAAAACTGCACAGAATGAACTTATGAATATTGTTACAATTTTCTTAGGAATATCTGTTGGCGCCACAGCTACAGCTTCAGCATTTCTTAACTTGCAAACACTTAAGATTCTTGCGATGGGCATAGTAGCCTTTGGTATTGGTACTGCTGGTGGTGTTTTACTTGCAAAACTTATGAATCTGTTCTCAAAGAACAAAATCAATCCGCTTATCGGTTCTGCAGGTGTTTCAGCTGTACCTATGGCGGCACGTGTATCTCAGGCAGAAGGTCAGAAGGCCAATCCTTCAAATTTCTTGCTTATGCACGCAATGGGCCCGAATGTTGCCGGTGTTATCGGCTCTGCGGTTGCCGCAGGCGTTCTTATTGCATTGTTTAGCTAATAGGAGAAAAAATTATGGAAAATAAAAAACTTTATATTACCGATACTATATTACGTGATGCTCACCAGTCACAAGCGGCTACACGTATGCGTATTGAAGATATGATTCCTGCCCTTGAAAAACTTGATAAAATGGGCTATTGGTCTTTAGAATGTTGGGGCGGTGCTACATTTGATGCTTGTATGCGCTTCTTGAATGAAGACCCGTGGGAAAGACTTCGTACTCTAAAAAAACATATGCCTAACACAAAACTTCAGATGCTCCTTCGTGGCCAGAATCTTCTTGGCTACAAGCACTACGCAGATGATGTTGTTGATGCATTTGTTAAAAAGTCTATTGAAAACGGTATCGATGTTATTCGTATTTTTGATGCTCTTAACGACACCAGAAATATGGAACAAGCAATGAAATCGTGTAAAAAATACGGTGGTATTTGCGAAGCTGCTATCAGTTATACAGTAAGCCCTGTACACAATGAAGAGTACTTTGTAAATCTCGCTGTAAAACTCGAAAAAATGGGCGCAGATGTTATTTGTATCAAGGATATGGCAAACTTGTTGCTTCCTTATGATGCGTACTCTCTTGTTAAAAAATTAAAAGAGAGTGTCAAGGTGCCGATTCATCTTCATACACACAACACCACAGGTACCGGTGATATGACATACCTTATGGCAGTTCAGGCAGGTGTCGATATTGTAGATACCGCATTATCACCCTTCGCTAATGGTACTGCGCAGCCGTCAACTGAAGCACTTGTTGCGACATTACAGGGTACAGAACGTGATACTGGTCTTGACCTTAATAAGTTAAGCGAAGTAGCCGCTCACTTCCGCGATGTTGCTAACAAGATGAAAGCAGATGGAACACTTGACCCGAAGGTGCTTAATGTTGATGTTAAGACACTTTTATATCAAGTGCCCGGTGGTATGCTTTCTAACCTTATTTCACAGCTCAAACAAGCTAATGCAGAAGATAAATACTATGATGTTTTAGCGGAAATTCCGAACGTTCGTAAAGATTTCGGTTATCCGCCGCTTGTAACTCCTACAAGCCAGATTGTTGGTACTCAAGCTGTATTTAATGTTCTTGCGGGTGAAAGATATAAAATGGTTACCAAGGAATCTAAGGGTGTTCTTCGCGGAGAATATGGTCAGGTTCCGGGTAAAGTTAATGAAGAAGTTCGCAAAAAGGCAATCGGCGATGATAAGGTAATTACCTGTCGCCCGGCTGACCTGCTTGAACCCGAACTTGAAAAATATAAACAAGAAGCAGGCGAACTCGCCAAGAGTGAAGAAGATGTATTGAGTTATGCGCTCTTCCCACAGGTTGCTTCTAAATTTTTAGCAGAGCGTAATGTTCCTAAAAACGAAGATACAGTTCGTACACTTATTGTTGAAGATTTATCAATCTAAATAACAAACTCTGCTACGGATTCGGTAGCAGAGTTTTTTTAATACTGTTATTAGAAATTGAATGCGTATCCTGTTATAATTCCCGTTACTGCTGAGATACAGATAATTATTATCGGATGCACTTTTTTTAATGCACACACAGTCATTGTTATAAATAAAACAAGGGAAATATAAAACTGTGGGGTTGATAATACCGATAGTGTGAATCCGTTATGAAAAAATACTGTTGCCGCGATTGATACCAAGGCAGAACCAATCAAACCAATTACTGCAGGTTTAAGACCTGTCATACAACCAACCACAATTTTGTTATCCTTAAATTTTTCAAAAAATGCGGCTATTATAAGAATGATTATGAATGATGGCATTACAACACCGAGTGTAGCGCAAACGCTGCCTAATACACCGCCCATTTGAGAGCCCACATAGGTGGCACAGTTAATGGCAAAAGGTCCCGGGGTACTTTCACTTACCGCAATAAAATTAACAAGTTCAGTACTGCTCATCCAACCGAGTCTTTGAATTTCGGACTGAATAAGCGGCAACATCGCGTAACCGCCGCCGATTGTAAAAAGTCCGATTTTAAAGAATGTAAAAAACAACTGTAAGAAAATCATTTATATAATCTCCTTTCGGCAAGGAGTGATGAAATCAAACCGAGAAGGGCGCATCCAATAATTATAATTAAAACATCGACTTTAAATATCGCCGCAAAAATGAACGATAACGCAGCCAAGACATAAGAGATAGTTTTCTTAGGGCAAACCTTTGCCATACTCCAGAAAGCCTTTACGATAAGGGCAAGAACACCCGCGCGGATGCCAAAGAAAGCATATTGCACGGCTTTAATATTTTGGAACTTATCAAGCACTAATGAAATTATTGATATAATAAGAAACGATGGCAAAACAACGCCTAATGTTGCGAAAAACGAGCCCCAAAAGCCCGCAATCTTATAACCGATAAATGTTGCAGAATTAATTGCAATCGGTCCTGGGGTGGATTCTGAAATCGCAAAGACATCCAAAATCTCTTCGTTGGTTATCCATTTTTTATTTTCGCTAACTTCTTTTTGAATAAGCGGTATCATAGCATAACCGCCGCCAAAAGTAAAGGCGCCGATTTTAAAGAAAATGGTAAAAAGGGTAAGAAGTGTTTTAAAATCAGTTTTCTTTTTCATTTTAATCTCCTTACATTATATTTTTGTAACAAACTCAAAAAAATTCCCAAGGCATACAAAATTGTATGGCTTGGGAATTGGTGCGGGTAGCAGGACTTGAACCTGTACCGAGTTGCCCCGACTAGAACCTGAATCTAGCGCGTCTGCCGATTCCGCCATACCCGCATATTTAATTGTAAAAATTGCAGCCGCGCTTCCGCGTGACTC
>JAZNUZ010000003.1:0-2601 GCA_045592605.1 Acutalibacteraceae bacterium | reverse complement strand
CTTTTTCCTTCATGTAGCTGATTGCATCTTCAGCGGGAAGAACCTTAGAAAGTGAGAAGAAAGCAGACTGTAATACAGTATTGGTACGCTTGCCAAGACCAATTTGTGCAGCCAAGTCAATAGCGTTAACGGTGTAAAGTTGAACGTTGTTCTTAGCAATGTAACGCTTAGCTTCAGCAGGCATATGCTTGTCAAGTTCTTCAGCAGTCCACTGGCAGTTGATAAGGAATACACCGCCGGGTTTAACATCGTTAACCATCTTGTAACCCTTGATTACATAAGACGGGTTATGACAAGCAACGAAGTCTGCTTTATTGATATAGTAAGGACTCTTGATGGGCTTGTCACCGAATCTCAAGTGAGAAATTGTGATACCGCCGGTCTTCTTAGAGTCATACTGGAAGTAAGCCTGAACATACTTGTCTGTATGGTCACCGATAATCTTGATGGAGTCTTTGTTAGCACCAACAGTACCGTCGCCGCCAAGACCCCAGAACTTACATTCGATAGTACCTTCAGCAGCTGTGTTCGGAGCTTCCTCTTCTTCGAGAGAAAGATTTGTAACATCATCGTTAATACCGAGAGTGAACTGAGCTTTCGGAGCATCCTTAGCAAGTTCTTTGTAAATTGCGAATACGCTTGAAGGCGGAGTGTCTTTTGAACCAAGACCGTAACGACCGCCGATAACGGTATCGATCTTGCGGCCTGTTGCAGCAAGAGCGCCAACAACATCCATAAACAACGGCTCACCAAGTGCGCCGGGTTCTTTTGTACGGTCGAGAACTGCGATAGATTTAACTGTAGCCGGGATAGCTTCAACCAACTTTTCTGCAGAGAAAGGACGGTATAAGCGAACCTTTACAAGACCAACCTTTTCGCCCTTAGCCAACATATAGTCAATTACTTCTTCGATAACGTCACAGATTGAACCCATAGCGATGATTACACGTTCTGCATCGGGTGCGCCGTAATAGTTGAAGAGTTTATAATCGGTACCAAGTTTAGCATTAACCTTGTCCATATACTTTTCAACGATAGCCGGCATAGCATCGTAATATTTATTACAAGCTTCTCTATGCTGGAAGAAGATATCTCCGTTTTCGTGTGAACCGCGCATTACAGGATGTGCGGGGTTGAGAGCGCGTTTACGGAAAGCAACAACTGCATCCATATCGCACATTTCTTTAAGGTCTTCGTAATCCCAAACCTGAATTTTCTGAATTTCGTGAGAAGTACGGAAACCATCAAAGAAGCTGATGAAAGGTACGCGACCTTCGATAGAAGCCAAGTGAGCAACTGCACCAAGGTCCATAACTTCCTGCGTATTTGTTTCAGCGAGCATTGCGAAACCTGTCTGTCGACAAGCATAGACGTCGGAATGGTCACCGAAAATATTAAGAGCGTGACTTGCTACGCAACGTGCAGATACGTGGAACACGCAAGGCAACAATTCACCTGCAATCTTGTACATGTTAGGAATCATAAGTAAGAGACCCTGAGATGCAGTATATGTGGTGGTAAGTGCACCGGCATTAAGAGAGCCGTGTACAGTACCAGCAGCGCCTGCTTCTGACTGCATTTCGGAAACCTTAACTGTGGTACCGAAAATATTTTTAAGTCCCTGAGCAGACCACTGGTCAACATAGTCAGCCATAGGACTGGACGGAGTAATCGGATAAATACCGGCGACTTCAGTAAACGCATAGGATACGTGAGCCGCAGCATTATTACCGTCCATAGTTTTGAACTTTCTTGCCATTTGGAAAATTCCTCCTTAATTATTCTGCGAAACCTACGGTTTCATACATAATATATGTTACTACTAATCAGTAAATAAGTAAATAGTTTTTTTGTATTTTTTTATGCAAATTCTTACCTTTTTTGCAAAAACATTGACTTTTGATACAAAAGAATGTATTATAAAGGAAATATATTATGAAACGGAGTTTTATTAAAATGCCTGATGACCCTGGGAATTTAATTCTCAAAATTGTTCTTTTATTTGCCCTTATATTAGTTAATGCTTTTTTCGCGATGAGCGAAATTGCAATAATTACACTAAATGATGTTAAACTTCAGCGTATGGCTGAAGAAGGCAACGAAAAAGCCAAACAGATATTGAAGCTTACAAAAAATCCATCCAACTTTTTATCAACCATACAGATTTGTATAACTCTGGCAGGATTTTTAACTTCGGCAGCTGCCGCAGAAAGCTTTGCAGACCCTGTTGCCGATTTCTTTGCCGGTATCTTAAACTTTGCATCTACACCCGCTTGGCTTTCTACCGCATCTCTCGTGCTTATAACACTTGTGATTTCTTTCTTTTCACTTGTTCTTGGCGAATTGGCGCCCAAGAGAATCGCGATGCAAAAGTACGAAGCCATATCCTTTAAAATTGCAGGTGTACTCGTTTTCTTTAACGGTCTTTTCAAGCCGTTTGTAAAGATACTATCTTTCTCTACCAGTGTGGTTGTCCGCCTTTTAGGTTTTGACCCGAACGCCAGTGAAGAAGAAGTTACCGAAGAAGAAATCCGTATGCTCGTTGATGCAGGTGAAGAAAAAGGCGTAATCGAAGAAAGTCAAAAGGAAATGATTAATAAT
>JAZNUZ010000002.1:0-5152 GCA_045592605.1 Acutalibacteraceae bacterium | reverse complement strand
AATCCGGAAAAGAAATCCAAAAGCCCACTCTGTTTGAAGAAATGAAAGAAATTGCCGCAAAACTTTCAAAAGGTATGCGACAGGTAAGAATAGATCTTTACGAACTTAACGGAAAAATTTATTTTGGCGAATATACCTTTTTCCATGGCGGTGGATTTTGCTTATTTGAACCAATGGAATGGGAAAGAAAACTTGGCGACTGGATAGATTTATCATAATTTTTTTCGAAAGGACGATATTATAGTATGAAGAAAATCTACAAGTTCTTTTTGCGTTTTTTTGAAGAACTGCCAACTAATATTGAAAAACATAAAACATTGATGGCGGAGTGGATTGCAATTTTCAGAAAGGCTCCACTGTATAAGGATATTAAGTGGACTAAGGAACAAAAAAGAGAATTTAATGATTTTTGGAAGAAAAATTATGGAAAGAAAATCTCTAGTCGATGGCATAAATTATATGAAGCATCTAACGGCGTACATAAAGTAGATTATTTGCCGGAAATTATTTATTCAACGAAAATAGAGCCAAAGTTTAATAATTATTCATATTGTAAGGTTTTTGGCGATAAAAATCTTAATGATTTATTCTTTAATGAAAAAATTTGCGGTGTCAGAACTCCGCAAATCTATCTTTTTAATAGTTATGGCAGATTTTATAATTCTGAAAGAAATCTGATTTCAAAGCAAAAGGCAGTTGAAATTCTGGGTAACATTGGTGAAGCCGTAATTAAGCCTACAGTTGATTCAAGTTCAGGAAAAAATGTCATAATTGTCAATATGGTTAACGGTAGAAATGTACGCAACGGAGATTCAGTATCAGATATTCTTGAAATTTATAAAAATAATTTTGTTGTTCAGGAGAGAATTAAACCTCACAGTGAACTCTCAACACTTTACCCGAATTCGATAAACACTTTCCGTGTTACATCATATATTATCGGTGATAAAATAGCGGTCGCGCCTATTTCTTTAAGAATGGGTGGCAATGGCGGTGAAGTTGATAATATACATGCCGGCGGAATGTCTATTGCAGTGTCGAATGACGGCGCGTTAGCAAAAAAAGCCTATCGACTCGGATACGGAGATTCTTTTAAATGTTTTGAACAACATCCTGATACAGCCGTCAAATTTGATGGGTATAAAATAAGTTTTATAAACAAATTGATTTCAACAGCAAAACGACTCCATGAAATGACGGCAAATATCGGAATAATTTCGTGGGACTTAACTATTGATGCAGATGGAGACATCGTGGTAATTGAAGCGAATTTTAAAGGACAAAGTGTTTGGTTTCCGCAAATGCTTTCAGGTGAAAGTTTTTTTGGGGAAAATATGGCGGATATGTTAAATAAGATTTCTTTAAAATAGTGAAATGAGTGTGTTCTATGAAACGATTTAGCGTTATAGTTCCAATATACAATGTTGAGAATTATTTAACAGAATGTATCGAAAGTATATTATCGCAGACATTTTCAGATTTTGAAATTATTTTGGTTGATGACGGCTCGCCCGATAAAAGCGGTGAGATTTGCGATAAGTATGCATCGTTTCATTCAAATATCAATGTTATACACAAGGAAAATGGCGGTCTTTCTGATGCCAGAAACGCGGGTATTAATGCGGCTCAAGGTGAATTTTTGGTTTTTATCGACAGTGATGATTTTTTTGATGACGATAAATTCCTTGAAAAACTTGATAAAATTATAGCGAAAAAAGATGCGGAAATTGTCATTTATTCGATGAAGCATTTCAAAAACAATGATAGAAATTACATACCTTCGCGTGTAATTTTTGATGACCCCAAATGGAATTCATTCGGAAGTTTCGAAGAAACGCTTATAGAGCTTCTTAAAGAAAATAAACTTATAATCAGTGCTTGTTCAAATGCTGTAAAACGTGAAATCGTTTTAGAAAGACAGCTTTTTTTCAAAAATGGTATTGTTTCAGAGGATATAGAATGGGCAATGAGATTATATTCAAAGGAACAAAAAATTGCTTTTCTTAATGAACAACCGTATATTTATCGTGCCGGAAGAGTTGGCTCGATAACAAGCTCAATGAAAGAGAAAAATTTTAATGACCTTTTTGATATTATTAAGAATTTTGCCGACAAGTTTTCAGGTAGCAACAATAATATCGAAAAACTTCTCTTAAACTATATTGCATATCAATATGTAATTCTTTGCGGTATTTTGGTTAGAGCAAAAGATACAAAATTTAAAAATTCATTAATTAAACAAATGAAAAATTATAAATGGCTTATGAATTATGATATGTGTCCTAAAGTAAAAAAAGCAAAATCAATTTATTCGTTTTTTGGGCTACGTGTTATGATTAAGGTTATGGGATTATATGTAAAGTATGGGAGATAGTTTATGCGAATATTGGTCATTTCAGCAACACCATGGAACGATAACAATAGCTTTGGTAATTCATACAGTAATATATTTAAGGGTATTGAAGGATTGGAGTTTGCAAATATATCTTTTGGCCGAATTTTAGAGCAGACCGATGATGAGATAGTTAAAAAAAGTTTTCAGGTCACTACTAAAATGTTGGCCAAAAATTTATTAAATAAAAAGGTTAAAGTCGGAATAGAAGGTGCTGTTCCGTGCGAAATTCAAAAAGTCCAAAACATTGAACAGACCGCTGTTTTGAAATTCGCTAAAAAAAGAAGATGGATGATATTATTTTGGCTAAACGATATACTATGGAAGTTTGGACGTTGGAAATCAAAAGAACTTATAGATTTTATTGATGATTTTAAACCGGATTTAATTTTTCAACCAATATATTATGTAAAACATATGAACGATATTGTTCATTTTATAAAAAAACACACTAACGCTCCTATGATTGGTTACGTTTCTGATGATAACTATACTTTAAGGCAATTTTCTCTCTCTCCGCTTTATTGGATTGATAGAATTTATAAACGTAGAAGTGTTAAAAGAACTATTGAACAGTGCAAACTTTTGTATGTTATATCTGATATTCAAAAAAGAGAGTATGAAAAGATTTTCACACCACCCTGTAAGATCCTTACAAAATGTGCTGATTTCAGCGGTGATTGTCCTGAATATAATGCTTTTGACAATGTAATTAAATTGGTATACGCAGGTAATATAAGCAAGGGTAGGGGTGAATCTCTTTCGTATATTTGTGAAGCGGTTGAAAAATTAAATTCAGAAGGACTAAACATTAAATTTGATATTTATAGTGGTTCTCCGCTAAACCAAAAGACAGAAATTGCTTTTTCGCGATTAGGTTCAGAGTTTCATGGCAGGGTGCCATATTCGGAAATAAAACGGGTAGAGAAAGAAGCAGATATACTTGTACATATTGAAGGGCTTTCATTAAAGGATCGCCTTGCGGTACATCAATCATTCTCTACAAAACTTGTCGACTTTTTTGAGTTGGGCAAATGCATTTTTGCGGTAGGTTCTTACGATGAATCATTTGCAAAACATCTAATTGATAATGATGCCGCTGTGGTTGCAACCGATAAAAAGCAGGTTTATTATAAACTTAAGGAACTTGTTGAATGTAAAGAGCGCATTATAGAATACGGTAAAAAAGCGTACGCTTGTGGCAAACGCCACCACGATAAAGAAAAAATACAGAAGATGCTGAAGGAAGATATTGCGGCATCGGCACAGTAATTGTGATAACCTTGATGGTGCACATATTATAGATATGGTAGGTAAAGTTGAGGGATTCAGTCTTCGAGAATAACTGGCGGTTCATCAATCTTTTTCGATAAAAATTGTTGATTTTTTAGAGACAAACCGTTGTGTTTTTGCAATCGGGGATTCATATTGTGCTTCAATTCAGTATTTCATTAAAAACGATTGCGGGGCAGTAGCTACCAATAAAAAAGAAATTAAAACTGAACTCATTAAACTTTATAACAATCGTGATTTGTTAAAGCAATATGCTAGTAGTGCATGGGAGAGCGGTAAAAAAAATCATGATAAAAAAGAGATACAGTCTATGATATTAAACGACCTTAAATCTGCTATCGGAAAACCCAAACAAAAGATTTAACGTCTAAACTTAAATTTTAGGAAGTGTAAAAGTGACAGTATATCTTATAAATATTTTATTGATATTTTTTTGGGGTTATATCCTTCTTTATTTAAAAAAAAGCGAGAAAAACACTAAAATTTATTGTGGTATAGTTGCGGTACAATGGATAGTTTTGTCCGGCCTTAGACATTTTTCGGTTGGTGATGATACCTACGCTTATTTTACCGCTTTTGAAAGAACTAAAAACATTTCTTGGTCGAAAATATTTTCAGATATCTATAATTATTTGTTTAACGGCCTTGAAATTAAAGACCCGGGTTACGAACTTGTAGAAAAGATTTTTCAAATTTTCAGCGGTAGCTATCAACTGTACTTGGTTTTTATTGCCGTTGTTTTTACTGCATTGATGGCGGTTTGGGTGTATAAATACTCAAAAATGCCGTGTTTCAGTTTCATCTTGTATTCCGTGTTGTTTTACGCTTTCTATTCGGTTACAGGTCATAGACAAACCCTGGCTACAGCTCTTATCGTGTTTTGGGGTTATAAATACATAAGAGAAAAAAAACTTATTAAATTCTTAATACTCGCCTTTGTAGCATTTTTATTGCATAAATCCTCAGTAGTGTTTATCCCGTTTTATTTTATAGCGCATATACCTATAACAACACCATATGTTTTTATTGCCTTTGTAGTTATAATTACTCTGGTTTTTCTTGGTAAAAGTTTTTATGGTGTCGTGGCGGAGTTTTTGGGATTTAGTGAAGACCTAATTGATTATGCTGTCGGTGGAGCGGAAACTTATGCACTTATCCTAACCTTGCTTTGTGTTATTATTCTTTTCTTTTATTTTTATTATAAAAAGAACACCGAAAATGCAACACACATATTCAATATTACTTTGCTAACTCTTATGTCTTCACTATTAGTTTTCCAAAACCAGTCATTTATGAGAATTCAACAGTATTATTCATTGTTCTTGATGATTTCTTTTCCGGAAGTTATCTGTTCATTTGATAAAAAGAGTAGGATTATTGTATACGCGATTTCGGCTGGAGTATTAATATTTTATCTAATTTCAAACAATCCTTATTATATGTTTTGTTGGCAATAATTATAGGAGT
>JAZNUZ010000001.1:0-5575 GCA_045592605.1 Acutalibacteraceae bacterium | reverse complement strand
AAAAATTTTCTAAAATAGAAGCACAGTCTATAATATATGCCGTTATTTCCACATTTTTAAAGCACAGAAATTCGGTAAAGCAAAACGAAAAGAAAAACTACAGTATTTTAAATGAAATTTTACTGTATATTGAAATTAATTGTGCCGAAGAGCTTACTTTATCGGTTCTTGCAGGTCGTTTTGGTATGAGCGCACAATGTATTAGTAGAATGCTGAAAGCTCACCTTGGTATAAGTTTTACTAATTATATTTCTAATGTTCGTCTTACTAAATCTTTAGAATTGCTTAAGTATAGTGATAAAAGTATTTCTGAAATTGCATATGAGTGTGGTTTTGGAAGTGTTAGAAACTATAATCGCGCCTTTTCTGAGTATATGAAAAAAACTCCATCTGAGTTTAGGCGCGATAGAAACGAGTATCACTTGGTATAATTGGTTATACTTTTGGGGGAAATTATGAAAAAAATTCGTATAGGAATTATGGGCGCCTGGCGTGGCGGCTCTTTTGCAAAAATTTATTCAAACGAATTTAAAGATGAAGTAGAGATAGTTGCTATTTGTGATTATTCAAAAGAAAAAATCAAACATGCGATTGATGATATCAAGCTTCCGGATACGGTGCAGTATTTTGAAGATTTTGATGAGTTTATCGATTACGGTATGGATGCCGTAATTCTGTGTAATTTCTTTCACGAACACGCAAAATATGCTATTAAGGCATTAAACAAAGGTATTCACGTGATGAGTGAGACTACTGCCGCAGCAACCCTTGGGGAATGTGTAGAACTTTGTGAAGCCGTTGAAAAAAGCGGCGCAAAATATATGCTTGGTGCCAACTGCGCTTTCTTTTACAGCACACTTGAAATGGAACGGATTTATAATGAGGGTTATTTTGGCCGCGTTTTGTATGCGGATGGCGAGTATTTTCATCCCGTTGACCCAACCATTGAAATTTCAGGTTTAGACGACCCGAAACATTGGAGAAAATTTTTACCGAGAACTTATTACAACATGCACGACTTGGGACCGCTCATGAGTATTACCGGAACCGTTCCTAAAAAGGTGAATGCAAAGTCAATTTTTGCGCCTGATGTTGCTTCTGGTATCTCAAAAAAATCAGGTGATGTTGCCGCAGTAATACTTACAGAAATGGATAACGGTGCTGTCTTTAGAACTACCGCTTGTGCCGCTTTGTCGCCTATGCATAAGTGGTTTAGAATTGTATGTGAAAACGGTACGATTGAAACAGGCAGACGAGATATTAATCAAATTATTTGTGAATATAATCCATGGGTAATGCCCGATGGGGAAGAACAATTTAAAATGTATGATGCCTGTCCCGAAGGCACAAGCGATGAAGTCAGAAATTCAGGGCACGGCAATTCCGATAACGTTCTCTGCGGGGTTTTTGTTCATTATATTAATGGAAAAGTCGAGCCGTTTTTTGATGTTTATAAATCTGTAGCGCTTTCCGCCACTGCAATTTTGGGTTGGTATAGCGTTCTTGAAGATGGTAGGGAGTTTTTAATACCTGATTTTTCAAACAAAGAAGAACGTTCGAAATATGCTAAAGACTACCGTACACCGTTTCCGGATAGTGATGGTAATGGCATAACCTTACCGTGTTCTTCAAAACCTTATTAATAATATTTTGTCCATATTAAGTTTGTTTTTGTCTTGCGACAAAAAATAAAAATAGTTATAATTTAGCCAGATGATACCTTTATCATCTGGCATTTTATATTTAAGGAGAACTATTATGAAAAAGTTTCGAATTGGCGTTATGGGCGGTTGGCGCGGCGGTACATTTGCCGTAATCATGAATAGAGATTTCAGTGATGAAGCTGACATTGTTGCAATTTGCGATAACAGACCTGACAGACTTGAGCATATGCAGGAAGAATTAAAGGATAAAAAAGATGTAAAATACTTTGATAATTTTGATGAGTTTATCGATTGCGGTCTTGATGCAGTAGTGCTCGGAAACTTCTTCCACGAGCATGCTAAATATGCTAAAATTGCATTGGAAAAAGGTATTAATGTAATCAGTGAAACTAATGCAGCACCTACACTTGGCGAATGTGTTGAACTTTGTGAAGCGGTTGAAAATAGTTCAGCTTTATATATGCTTGCAGCAAACTGTCCTTATCTTTACGGTCCTATGGAGCTTAATAAATTATATAATGATGGCACATTCGGTCGTGTACTTTATGCAGAAGGCGAGTATTTTCACACAATGGAGCCAAATGTTTCAGGAATGGATGACCCGAAACATTGGAGAAAGTTTTTACCGAGAACTTATTACAATATGCACGATTTAGGACCGCTTATGAGCATCACGGGCACATTGCCGAGAAAGGTTAATGCAAGAACAATATTTGCCCCCGATTTAGTAGCCAAAAAGAATGTTGGTGATATTGCTGCCATCATTTTAACCGAAATGGATAACGGTGCTATTTTTAGAACTACTGCTTGTGCAGGTCTTGCGCCCACATCAAAATGGTATAGACTTGTTTGTAAAAAAGGTGTTATTGAAACTGGCAGAACAGACCCGAACACAGCAATTTATACATATGCAGATTGGGCGAAACCCGAAGACAGAGAACTTACTAAAACATATGATTGCGCTTTTGATGATGCAAGTGAAGAAGTTAAGAAATCCGGTCACGCCAATGCTGACCACTATCTCTGCAGACATATTCTTGACTGCTTAAGCGGTCGCGACAAGCCGTTATTTGATGTTTATCGTTCTACTACTCTTGCCGCTGCAGGTATTTTAGCTTGGCGAAGCGTATTAGATGATGGTAGAGAATATCTTATTCCTGATTTCAGAAATAAGGAAGAACGTGAAAAAGTTAAGGATGATTTCCTTACACCTTTTCCTGACTATGTAACGGGCGAAGGTGCAACACTTCCGTGTTCTTCAAGACCCGTAAATAAATAGTGAAAAATGGATAATTTATATTTAATTTCGGCTTCTATACTTTTTTCTTTACAGTATATTTTTAGTAAAAAATATCAAGAAAAAAGTGAAGGCACGATAACAGCGAGTCTTGTAAGTAGTTTAATGACATCGTTGTTTGGTGCGTTATATTGTATTATATTTGCTGCTTTTACAGGCGAAGAAATATTGTTTAATATTTCATTTGAAGTATTTTTTTACTCAATGATTTATGCAGTTGCCGGAATTGTTTCCGGTGTTACCTTCCTATTTGCTTTGAATTACGGTAATTTATCAATACTTACAACCTTTTCACTTCTTGGTGGAATGATTTTACCGTTCTTCTACGGAGTTTTGTTTAATAACGAACCTTTTACTGTTTTAAAATGTGTTGGTACGCTTATTTTGAGTGTCTCTCTATTACCGACAACCATAGAAAACTTAAAAACAAATGGTACAATTTCGAGTAAAGCAAGGGGAAGCCACATTTTGTTTCCTGTTTTTTGCTTTATGGTTTTCGTGGGTAATGGAATGACAGCCGTTATTTCTAAAATCCACCAATTATACCCAAAGGCAGTTTCTTCAAATGCTTTTGTAATGATTGGTTCTCTCGAAAAGTCAATTTTATCGGCGCTTATTATGGTTGTTTACTTATTAGCAACGCGAAAGAAAAAGATTCTTAACGCGCAAAACAATAAATTTTCATACAGATTTATTTTGTATTTAGGATTTCTTTTGTTGTGTAAAGCTGTTGTGCATTCAATGGGCGATGTTCTTTCATTACTTTGTGCGAAAACAATGGATTCTTCAATCCAATTTTCATTCATTAGTGCTTTTACAATCTTAGCCACAGCACTATTAGGTAAATATATTTTCGGTGAAAAAATCGGTAAGGCACAAAAAATAAGTTTAGTGCTTGTTGCTTTCGGTATAACTTTTATGATGTTATCAAGTATTTATAAGATATAAAAAAAGCACCTTGTGAATTTTATTTTCACAAGGTGCTTTTTTAGTTTTTAAGACTTTGAATGGGTGCGGGGATCTGACCGCCGCGGTGAATAAATTTAGCAGGGGAATGGGTATTTACCTTCATAACAGGTCCGTTGCCCAAAAGACCGCCGAATGATAATTCATCTCCAACGTTTTTGCCGATAGCAGGAATTACACGTACCGCAGTAGTTTTGGAGTTTATCATGCCAATAGCCGCTTCGTCGGCAATAATTGCCGATATAACTTCAGGGGCGGTGTCGCCCGGTATATTAATCATATCAAGACCAACACTACAAACCGCAGTCATTGCTTCTAATTTTTCAATGCAAAGCGCACCGCTTCTTGCGGCATCTATCATACCCGAGTCTTCAGTAACAGGGATAAAAGCGCCCGAAAGTCCGCCGACACGGGAAGAAGCCATAACGCCGCCTTTTTTTACGGCATCATTTAACATAGCAAGGGCTGCAGTTGTGCCACAAGCACCGCACATATCAAGACCGATTTCTTCAAGAATGTGTGCAACCGAATCACCAACAGCAGGGGTGGGGGCAAGGGATAAATCAACTATACCCGACTGAACGCCCAGACGTTCTGAAGCCAAATGAGCCACAAGTTGACCAACGCGTGTAATCTTAAACGCGGTACGCTTTATTAAATCCGAAACACCTGTTAAATCAAGACCTTCCGATTTAGCTAATGCTGCACGTACTACACCGGGTCCAGATACGCCGACATTTATAACAGTATCCGCTTCGCCGACACCGTGGAAAGCACCAGCCATAAACGGATTATCTTCAGGAGCGTTACAAAACACCACTAATTTTGCGGCACCGATACAGTTTCTGTCGGCAGTAAGTTCTGCGGTTTTCTTAACGATTTTTCCCATGAGCGCCACTGCATCCATATTGATACCGGCTTTGGTAGACCCAATGTTTACCGATGAACAAATATGCTCAGTTTTGCTTAAGGCTTCGGGGATACTTTCAATAAGTTCTCTGTCACCCGCAGAAAAACCTTTGCCAACTAAAGCAGAATATCCGCCGATAAAGTTAACGCCAACTTCATTTGCCGCTTTTTCTAATGTTAATGCAAATTTAATTGGGTCACTATTTTTACAGGCGGCTGAAATAATTGCGATGGGTGTCACAGAAATTCGCTTATTAATAATCGGGATGCCTAATTCTCTTTCAATTTCAGTACAAACTGGTACGAGATTTTTAGCACATTTAACAATCTTATTAAAAACATTTTCACAGGCTTTATCAATATCGGGATTTATGCAATCCAATAGTGAAATACCCATTGTTACAGTTCGTATATCAAGATTTTCATCTTCAATCATACGAATGGTTTCAAGAATATCTTTGGTATCAATCATTTAAGTCACCTAAATTTTATGCATAGAATTGAAGATGTCTTCATGCATAACACTAATTTTTAAATTCATATCTTTGCCATATTTGGAAAGAGTTTCTGCAAAGTCACCAAAATTGCCTTTAAGATTTTCAACATCACCAATCATAATCATACAGAACATACCGTGCAAAACAGTCTGTGAAACTTCTGCAATATTTACGTTATATTCTGCGCACTTTGATGAAACCTTTGCGAGTATGCCTACTGTATCTTTACCAACAACAGTAAT